>JANLTE010000092.1:0-11680 GCA_031362785.1 Elusimicrobiota bacterium | reverse complement strand
GTCATGCAGTGCATTGTAAAAATAAACGAATCAGCTCAATCAGAAGGCATGGCGTTCCATGACTTCACAGGTGCTTTTGACGGATATGAAGGCGAGCTTTTTTGCGATGAAGTCCACATTAATGTTGCTGGAAACAAGATTATTGCCGAAAGGTTAACGAACCTCATTCAAGAGGACGGTTATCTTAACGCTATAAATCGATGAATCAATAGTCCAATGTTGATATTTTACCGTAATCATAAAAGCAAGGCCCTTCCTTTTTTTATTGTTTTACTCTGTTTCAGCGCCATAGCGCCCGAAAGGGCGTTTCCCGTATTTGATGGTTCAGGTGAACTCTTTACCGAAGAAGAAAAGGAAGTGCAAAATACTTTGAAGGATGTATATCCAAAGATAAGGCCCAGAGCCTATATTCTTAGGGGCACTCTCCTTTACCTGATGTGCCCCTACAAATCGAAATATTACAATGTTAACTCGCTCGGGTTCAGGGGGGAAGAGGTAAAGCCAAAAAAGAAGAATGGGTTTAACATCGTGGTCATGGGAGGATCAACCGTATTTGGAGCAAATCAGTCCGATTCCCAGACCATCCCAGCTCTCCTTGAGGCGATGTTACAAGCGAAGCATCCGGGCCGCGACATCCAGGTTTACAATCTGGGAATCCCTGGGTATATCTTTCAAAGAGAGATCGCTCTTGCTAAGCATTCAAGGAAAAAGCTTGCCCCTGACCTGGTTATTTTCTATCACATGAGCAATGATTTGACTATCGTATACACTAACGGTTATGTTCGTTTCCATCCTTTTGACAAAGAAGAAGAGACTTTTTTTGTAAAGAAACAGTTGGAAAGGAACTGGGGAGAAGCGCTTAAGGGATTGGTAGAAAATGCCAAAGCTCGAATAACGTCCTCCCCTTCTTATCAGATAGAGACGCCAGAAAAGGCGGACTCAATCGCTAAAGGTTATTTAGCGGACGCCATGGGTATTATGAAATATCTTAATAACGGAGATCATTTTCGTGGAAAAAATATTCCTATTCTGTTTGTGCTCCAGCCCACCGTTTTCACCAGGAAAAGCAGAACCTCCCGAGAACAAATGATGGTTGATGCGTGTGGGAAGCCAGATTACTCAGACTTTAGCAATCAATGCATTGCAAAAATAAAAGCATCTGCTCAATCTGAAGGCATAACGATCCATGACTTCACCGGCGCATTTGATGAATATGAAGGCGAGCTTTATAGGGACGAAGTCCACATAAATGGCGCTGGAAACAAGATTGTTGTTGAAATGTTGGGGAACCTCATTGAAGAGGGCGGTTACCTTAAAGCAATAAAAAGATGATTCGATTCCCATGTCGCATTGCTGTGTCGGCAATTTTCCTGTGTTTCTCCGGAATTAATTTGTCCTTTGCCGCCGCGCGTATCAAACTAAATATTATCATCATTTGCCTCGATACCTTAAGAGCGGATCATCTAAGCTGTTACGGTTATAAGGAAGTTGAAACTCCGGTTATCGATTCTTTTGCAAATAAAGGGGTTCTCTTTGAGAAGGCCTATTCTCATGAGACCTATACCTTACCCTCTCACGCATCTCTGTTCACTTCCCTTCTCCCATGGACTCATCAGATTAATGACATTGAGAAAGCGGTTCCCCGCTCTCAATTCCCGCTAACTTTAGCAGAGTGCTATCAAAAAGAAGGGTATGAGACGGTTGCTTTTACCGGTGGCGGCCTAGTGGCCGGCGAGTATGGCTTCAGCAAGGGATTTGAGAGTTATGAACAAGATGAATACCGTGTGCCGCCCCATTCATTTGAGAGCGCGAAAAAGTGGATGATGAAAAGGGGGGCTCTGACCGCATTCCCAGGCGTTAAACCTTTTTTTCTCTTCTATCATACCTATGAAATGAGCAAACTTGGAAGGTATAAGGCGGAGTTCGGGATTAATTGTTCCTCTGCCGATAAGTTTGTTCGCATTTTACCGAACCTATACGACAACTCACTTCGCTGGGTCGATGCTGAGGTGGATGAAATCTTGCAAATTTTAAAAGGAACCGGTCTGGATGCGTCCACGATTGTCGTTATCATTTCCGATCATGGGGAGTCCTTTTGCGAGGTGCACAACAATGGACGTTACATCGCTTTTGCCCATGGGCACCCCCCCTATCAAGAACAAATTCATGTTCCGCTGATCATCAGAGTTCCTCCCGGTTTAGACCCCCATATAAGGCCTTCTAGGAGAATAAAAAATGTGGTGGGGCTGATCGACGTTGCCCCGACTCTGCTGGATCTGTGCGGGATTAAAGTGCCAAAGGAATTTCATGGAATTTCGCTTGCGCCTCTTTTGAAAGGAATGGAATTAGCGGGTCGGCCTTTAATCGCCTCGGGAGAAACTGCGATAACCATCCTCTACAAAAACAAAAAATATTTCCATTTTGAACATGCCCCTAAGCTGGATGAATATTATGATCTGGATTCAGATCCCTTGGAACGAAAAAACATTGCCAATACTGGTGGAAACGCTATTTCAGAACTGAAATCATTGTTGTTTGAAAATGCCCAGAGGGGTGGGTGGGGCAGCCAGCGGTACCAGGAAAAGGACAAAATTAAAATTAAATCGGAATCGATCAATTTATTGAAATCATTGGGATATTTAAAATAACAATATATTTGGAAGGGTAGATTTGAAAATTGATAATCAATTTTTAATACAATAATAATATGAAATTAATAATGGTAGCTTTCGGGTTCTCGTCCCGCGTCATTGTTATGGTTGTTTTCTTGTGTTCTGTGGGAATCGCTTTTTCTTTTGCAGGTGCGAGGAACGCGCCCAATGTAATCCTAATTTCCCTTGACACCCTCCGTGCGGATCATTTGAGCTGTTACGGCTACAAGGAAATTAAAACTCCATTCATCGATTCCCTTGCCGCTGAGGGAATCCTTTTTGAGAGAGCTTATTCTCATGCGACCTACACACTGCCTTCACATGTTTCCTTATTCACTTCCCTGCTCCCTTGGGAGCATCAGATTTTTGACGTCACGACAAGGGTTCCCCTCTCTCAATTCCCGCTGACTTTGGCCGAGTCTTATCAAAAAGCGGGGTATACGACGGTCGGTTTCACCGGCGGGGGTTTGGTCGAAAGTGACTATGGTTTTAATAAGGGATTTGATGCTTATGAGGTTGCTGGTTACCCTGATGAAGCAATAAGATGGATTAAAGAAGAGGCCGTGCCTAAATCCTCTTCCGAAAAGAAACCGTTTTTTCTTTTTCTTCATACCTATGAGACCAGCAAGCTGTTCACCCTTAGATCCCAACTTCATTATGAGTGTTCCTGCGGTGAAAAATTCATTCAAACATTGCCGGTCTTATATGATATTTCTGTCTCTAGTGTTGATGCCCATACGGGAAAAATTCTGGAAGCATTGAAGACCGCAGGTTTGGAGGACTCCACTATTGTCGTTGTGACCTCAGACCACGGGGAATCATTTTGTGAAAAGCATAACGACGGTTTGGTGGATGCCTATACTCATAACATTCCTCCGTATCAGGAGCAGATTCATGTTCCGCTAATCATCAGAATTCCTCCCGGTTTAGACCCCCATATAAAGCTTTCCAGGAGGATCAATGATGTGGTGGGGCTGATCGACATTGCCCCGACCCTGTTGGAACTATCCGGAATTGAAGTTCCCAAGCAATTTCACGGAACTTCCCTTGTGCCTCTTTTGAGAGCGGGGAAATTAGAGGACCGTCCAATGTTCGCCGAAAATATCGCTTATGATGTCCAAGTGCTTTCCATCCTCTATAGAAACAAAAAGTATATCTTTTACCCGGCTACTAAGGCGGAAGAATACTATGATTTAGATGCGGATCCTTTCGAGCGAAAAAACATTGCCAATACTGGTGGGAAAGTTGTATTAAATTTACGGGCTCTGTTGGTCAACAGTGCTAAAAAAGATGGATGGCGCAGGTTACGGTACCGGGAAAAGGATAAGAGTCCAATTGATACGGACGCCATCCAGCATTTGAAATCATTGGGGTATTTGAAATGACGAAGCATACAGAAACGATCCTCGCGTACATCGATCCCGGGTCGGGGGGGCTGCCCTATCATCTTTTGGGGCCGCTTTGGGCGTGGCTGATTGCCATCTTGGCGCTATTCTTTTCTCAGATCAAAAGGATATGGATTTATACAAAAAGCAACGCTTGGAAATGGAAAGATTTTCTTCGCCGGTTCTTCAAAAGTTCTTAATCTGTCTGGGAGTTCTTCCCTTACTGGGGTTCGGTCCTTCTATGAAACGAGACACTAAAGTGATTCTATTGGGGATGGACGGCCTGGACCCGAAAGTTTTGGAGAGGCTAGCGGCGGCGGGAGACCTTCCCCATTTTAAAAGTTTGATGGAAGCGGGTTCTTACCGAAAGCTCGCGACCGTCGTTCCCTCCGAATCCCCCGTTGCTTGGTCCACCCTCGCTACCGGCGCAAATCCTGGCAAGCATGGGATTTTTGGTTTCATCCACCGCGATCCCAAAACTTACATGCCGGCGCTGGCGCTTTACGGAAGCTCTAAGTTTTCCATTCAATCTTCGCGGGGCGGGACTCCGTTCTGGCAGGTTTCCTCCTCAAACAAGATTCCGACGAATGTCATACGGTTCCCGATCACGTTCCCGCCCGAAAAAGTTTATGGCCGGATGCTTTCAGGGATGGGAGTCCCCGACCTCCAGGGTTCCTTGGGGCTCTACAGTTTTTTCACTACCGATCGGCAGTATTACCAGGACCTTAAGGATCACGATAGCAAAGGGACCCTTTTCTTATTGGAGACCGCGGGCGGCAAAGTCTACCAAACTCAAATCCTGGGGCCCCGCGTTGCCGGACCGTTCAGTTCAGAACCGAGAGATATTTCGATTCCTCTTCAAATTGAAACCCATCCGCGCCAGGTCATGTTAAAAATCGGGGATAGCAATTACTCGATTCGGGAAGGGCAATGGAGCGAGTGGATCCCCCTCAAGTTCCCCATGTCTTTTATGAAAACGACCTCGGGGATCGGCCGCTTCTACCTCGTTTCCGCGGAACCCCTAAAGCTTTATCTTTCTGCGATTCAGATCGATCCAAAGGACCCTGAGTTCGCGATCTCATATCCGGAAGAGTTTTCTTCCGAACTCGCGGAAAAAATCGGATATTTCCACACGCTCGGCATGCCGGAAGACACGAACGCTTTCGTCGAGGGGGTCCTGAGCCAGGACGTTTTCCTGGAGCAGGTTGAGACCATCATGAAAGAGCGCGAGAAGATGCTGGTTTTGGAGCTGCAGACTTTCAAGGAAGGGCTCCTGGTATTCGTTTTCGACGAGCCCGACCGGATGCAGCACGTTTTCTGGAAGGAGGGTCGTGAGAAACCGATCGACGATTGTTACAAGCGCCTCGATAAAATTTTGGGAAGCGTCATCAGGCAGTTGGACGAAAAAACGATCCTCGTGCTGGTCTCGGACCACGGCTTCACCTCCTTTAAAACGAACGTTCACTTAAATACCTGGCTTAAGGAGAAAGGATACTTGGCACTTTTGCCGGGCCGGGAAGAGTCCGAAAATTTCTTTAGCGAGGTGGATTGGTCAAAAACTAAGGCCTATTCGCTCGGCCTAAACGGACTCTATCTAAATTTGAAGGGGCGGGAAAAGATGGGGATCGTGGAGCCCGGCGATGCTCAAAAACTGAAACAGAAAATTGAGAAGGATTTCTTGGAATTTCGTGACGCTAACGGAAAAAACGTCGTGAGGCGGGTTTTTTGGTCCGATAAAATTTATGCGGGCCCTTTCCGCGATTCCGGGCCGGACATGCTTTTGGGAATGAACGAGGGCTTCCGAATTTCGCAGCAGACCGCGCTGGGAGGAGTTCCCAGGGCCCTCCTGGAAGCGAACGTTAAGAAATGGAGCGGGGACCATGTCGCGACCGATCCGGATTTGGTGCCGGGCGTGTTTTTGTCTAATAGAAAGTTTAAGGAAGGCCCCGTCAGTCTTATGGACGTCGCGCCAACCCTGCTGGAAATTTTTGGGTGCTCAGTGCCGGAATCAATGGATGGCAAGCCCTTGCTTCTGTTGCGATGATTCTATTCCGGGTTCTCTGAAAATCAACCGATGAAAGGAGCTGTCAATCAAAAGCGGCTGATGGTAATTGGGTTGGATTGCCTCCCGCCGGATCTGGTTTTTAATAAACTCGATCTGCCCCATCTTCGGAGGTTGATGAAATCGGGAGTGTACGGCGAGCTCCGGAGCACCATTCCGCCCATTACGGTTCCCGCCTGGATCAGCATGACGACGGGGAAAGATCCAGGAGAATTGGGCCTTTACGGATTTCGAAACCGCAAAGAGGGGGGTTATGGCTGGTTCATAGCAAACTCGCAAGATGTAAAAGAATCAACCCTTTGGGATGTCCTTGGAAAAAACGGTAAAAATGTGATTGTGTCCGGAGTTCCCCTCACATATCCCCCAAAACCCGTGAACGGATGTCTCATCTCTGATTTCATGACTCCATCCGCTTCAAGCTCATTCACGTATCCGGCTGCTTTGAAGGAGGAGGTTCTTCAGCTTGAACCCGATTATTCCTTTGACGTTAAAGAGTTCCGCACTGAAGACAGGGAACGGGTCCTTCGGCAGATTTATGCGATGACCGAGCAGCATTTCCGCGTTTCGAAACACTTGCTGGCTAAATATCCCTGGGACTTCTTCATGATGGTGGAGATCGGGCCCGACAGGCTGCATCACGCTTTCTGGAAATATCAAGATCCTTTGCACAGAAGCTATGCGGCCGGATCTCCGTTTGAAAATGCGGTCAGGGATTATTACATTTATCTGGATAAAAAAGTGGGGGAACTTCTGGAGATTGCCGGAAACGACACATCCATACTCGTCGTGTCAGATCATGGCGCGCAAAGGATGGACGGTGGAGTCGCAATTAATGAGTGGCTTATTCAGCAGGGCTACCTCGTCTTGAAAAAAACTCCGGGCAAAGTCATACCTCTTGAGGATGCGGAGGTTGACTGGAAAAAAACAAAAGTCTGGGGAGCCGGAGGGTACTATGCTCGTCTATTTGTGAACGTGAGGGGGCGGGAGGCTGAGGGAATCGTCTCGAACGATGAGGTTGAACCGTTGCTAAGTGAAATTTCGCGAAAGCTCATAGAATTGAAAGATCCGCAAGGAAATCGCATGAGCAATACCGTTTATCGCCCTCGGGAAATATACAAAAATGTCACCGGATCGGCACCCGACCTCATCGTTTACCTGGGCAATCTTCTTTGGCGCTCGATCGGTAGCGTGGGTCACAATAGCGTCTTCGTGTCCGATAACGATATCGGGCCTGACGACGCCAACCATGCCCCCGACGGCATTTTCATCCTGCGCGAGCCGCAAGGTTTGTGGGGGGACGCCAAAGGATACATCGGGAGAAAAAAAATATACGATATCGTCCCTTTGGTGTGTCGTATGATGAATATCCCATGGACGGTTTAGTCATCTGGCTGACCGGCCTGCCCGCGGCTGGGAAAACCACGCTCGCCGTTCGGGTCCTGGAAAGTTTGCGATCCAGGGGGCTCAAGGCAGAACATTTGGATGGAGATGAGTTGAGGAAAACTTTAAGCCAAGGTTTGGGGTTCAGCCGCGAGGATAGGGACAAGCATATTATGAGGGTCGGCTTTGTTTGCCGGCTTCTGTCGAGGAACGGTGTGGTTGCAATCGTTTCGGCCATCTCTCCTTATCGAGCGACCCGGGATCAGGTCCGAAAATCGGTTCGGAAATTCATTGAGGTTTATGTCAAATGCCCCCTCGAGGTCTGCGAAAAGCGGGACCCGAAAGGCCTTTACAAAAAAGCGCGGGAGGGAAAGATCCCTCAAGTCACGGGCGTTAATGATCCATATGAAGAGCCGCTCGATCCCGAATTAACCTTGGAAACGGAAAAAGAAACCATTGGAGCTTGCGTGGATAAAATCCTCAAGTATTGCGATCACGTGAACGTGATTTCGACTTCCATTTATACGCCGGAAGAAGAAAAAAAACTGAAGGAAAGGTTGAGCTCCCTGGGGTATTTAGAGTGATTCAAATGCAAAAATTTATATCAGTTCGTCCCATCTTTGCCGCTATAGCCATCGCGGCTGCGTTTCTGACGATGTGCATCTCCGGCTTCGATTTTCATCCACTGTATTCTCCGGATTCAGCGGAGTTTTCCATCCTGGCTAAATCGATCAGTTCCGGGCAGGGCTATAGAGACATTTCCCAGCCCAATTCTCCGCCTCACACTAAGTATCCGTTTGGTTATCCGGCTCTGCTCGCGCCGGCCGCATTCTTGTTCGGCGCATCTGGCCCGGCTTACATCATCGCCTGCAAAACAACCACCGCGATTTTGGGCGCCCTCGCCCTCATCGGTGTTTATTTTTTCTTCAAAACCTACTTGTCGCCGGTTAATCTATTAGCGCTGTTGCTCCTTTGCGCTTCAAATCCGGTGGCGTTTCTGTTTTCAACCAATGTGATGAGCGAAATTCCCCAGACCTGTTTTTCCATCTGGTCTCTAATCCTGATCGTTTTTCTCGAGGCCAACATCAGTCTTGGGGCCGTAAAGGAATCCATCAGGGAAGCGGGCGGGACGAAAGCAATTGTAGCTGCAGTCCTCCTGCTCATTTTTATCATGGCGCTGGCCATTGCGGCAAACTATTATGTGAGGGGCAATGGGATTGTTTTGCTGCCGGCCGCAATTTCTTATATATTTTTCAGGAAGAGCAAAGATCCGCTTTGGTTCAGGTTCGTGAAATCCGCCGCCTTGACCTTCTTCGTCGTCCTGCTTGTCCTTCCCTGGGTTTATCGGGATGTTCAGCTGACGAGCACGGGCCAGACCTCAGGTCAGAATTATGTTTCGCAGATCATGACCCCGTTCGAAAATCCTTTCAAGCAGAGCCTTACAGCCTCTCTCCTCTCTCAACGGATCAAGACCAATTCTCTCTATTATTATCAAGTTCTTCTGGCGCATCTTTTCCCGTTGGCGGACGCAAACTTCGCAGGGGTTTCCCCCACGCCAGCAGTTCATAAATATGTTCACACTTTAAGCAAGATCATCCCGACCCTCCAACTATTTTTTGCGATAGGCGTAATTTTTGGAATATTCTTTCATGCGAAAAAACATAAAGCGGATATTGTCCTTCCCTATCTGATTTTTTTTATCGGGCTTCTGATTATATTTACCTATCGGCAGCATCGATACCTCATTCCCCTAATTCCGTTCACTTATTATTTTGCTCTGACAGGATTTTCCGGATTAACATCCCAGATCCATAAGAAAGAAAATTCATCAGATTCTTCCGTAAAACTCTCCGAACCTTTTTGGAAGCAAGTATGCTCCATGGCGGTGTTGATGGCGGTGCCGCTGGGGGTTTTGATGTTTATATATCTGAACACGGCCTTTTGTTTAGGTCTTGTCGAATCCAAGTCCAGCGAGTCCGAGCTTATAGAGGTCGCGTCATTCCTGGACTCATCGGTAAAGAAAGAGGGCGTTATAATGGCCCCGCCACATCTCTATCTTTTCACCAATCGGAAGAGCGTTGCGTTTGATCCAAAATCAATGTCGCTGGGCGCGTTTGAAGCAACGCTTTATCATGAAGGCATTAGTCATATCGCGACCGAAAGCTGGATGGATGATTTGACGGAGTTTGATTTTTTAATTCGCTCGTCATTAAATTATGAGTTCGAAAAAATAGGCGTCATTGCCCGTCAGGTCGTTTATAAGGTGACCGAAAAAAAAGAAGGGGCGATAGCAAAGGAAAAAAAACCGATAGATTACGATAAAATGATTCGGCGTTTGGAGGGACTTGCTCCCGAAAAGCGAGGCGATGTGAGTTTCAATAACGTTCTGGGGTACTACTATTACGAACAGGACAACTATCCGAAAGCGATCGAGTGTTTTGAGACTGTCGTGTCCAATACTTCGGAGTCTCATATCGCGCATTTCAACCTCGGAGCCGCATATTTGGGAAACGGGGAGTATGAGAAAGCCCTGCGCGAATTCCAGTTGGTCCGCAACACGGAATTTGGATATACGATACAACATGTCTTAAACCGGAATATCATGATCGCGCGAGCGAAGCAAGGCATTGAACAGGATCCTGCCGCTTCAGGCAATGAGGTGATTTATTTGCATATTGCCAGTATCTGGCTCGACAGCGGCGTTTATCGGAAGGCGGTCAAGGAAATTCAATCAGCGATAAAGATCAACTCCGATTGGGTCGAACCGCAGTTTTTACTGGCATCGAGCTATGAGGCGATGGGTGAAAATAAGAAAGCGATGGAGGTGTACCAAACGATCATCGTGAAGAACCCCGATAACAGTGAAGCAAAAGAGAAGTTGAAAGCCTTGAAAACAAAGAAAGTTAAGAAAGCGCGGTCATAAAAATTTCCAGCCCGCCTGCCCTCTAAATTTACACCCAATCCCTCACATATCCTTTAGCCCACCCCTAACCTATATCGCGTTAGCGGAATAGGTCAATCACACTTAAAAATCAATCCGGCGCTGGAAAATATTGTTACATATTATTTACAAAATGTTCAGGAATTGTATCGGAAGTGTCTGTTATAATTGCGGCACCTTACGATCAAGCGTATTTTTGATGGAAAATGACCAAAAAATATGACTGAAAAAACCATAGAGATATGTATAAATTCCATAGTTTCACTGGAAATAGCGCATCTCCTTCGAGCTATTCCTGGTAATTATGTTGCTCTATAATTATTGATTACCATGCCCAATAAAAAAAGCTCATTTTATCGCGTTATTTCCACCGCTTGCGGGGTCCTTCAAGCGGCGGTTTTTTGCGTTATAATCGCTTCGTCAGCGGTCGCGCAGGAGTCGCTCTCCGGAACCAACAACAAAATCCTCCGCAATGATTACAGCGTCGCCGGTTCCACCGTCGATTCAGCCAGCTTCAAAATGTTTCATACCATCAATTTCTCGTCTTCGCCCTCGATGGCTTCCAATAATTTCCGGATCGAGCCGGGATTTGGCAATTTGGTCGCACACCCCGACGCGGTAACTAACTTGACCGCCCTTGAAACCGGCGCGGGGGAAATCACTCTCAGCTGGACGTCACCGTCGGTCATGGACGGTTACATCGTCGCGGCCGGGAAATATCGGATCAAGTGGTCATCGGCGAGCTGGTTTACGGACGGTCAGCCGGATGTGAGCGAGGTCCGTTTTGCGACGGCGACCACGCACTTTAACACTTACGCCATGACGGTCGCGCCGGGTTTAGGCGACAGCCGCGTCGTGACGGGGCTCGTCACGGGCGCCACGATTTATATCGGCTACAAAGCGTCGGACAACGCGGGCAACGACGCCTATGTGTCCTCTGGGCCCATGTGCCTGATGGGGATTTTTCTTTCATCCGCGCCGACGCCTCCGACCGGATTCAATGCCATCGCGCGGTCGTCCACCGTAATCAACTGGGAATGGACGGACAACGCGGGCAACGACACGGAGTACAGAGTCATCGCCGCAACCGGCGGATATCTTTCCGGTTCCCTTTCGCCTAACGCCACTTTTTTCATTCAGGGTGGACTCCTGCCGAACGCGAGCTTTAGCGCGATCGTGCAATCCATCAACCGCATTGTGGACGTGTTTCCCCCCTACCAACAGCCGCAGGTGCGCGCCCAGCTGTCGTTTGTGCTTGAAG
>JANLTE010000088.1:0-1895 GCA_031362785.1 Elusimicrobiota bacterium | reverse complement strand
GGATGGCCCGGAGGCCGCGCGCGCCGCTTCCTCGCGTGATGGACATCTTCGCGGTTTCTTTCAGCGCTTCATCGGTGAAGGTGAGCTCGACTCCCTCGATCGCGAACATCTTCTGATACTGTTTGACGAGCGCGTTTTTGGGTTTGGTTAAAACGTTGACCAGCGAATCGATATCGAGCTCCTGCAAGGTTGCCGTCACCGGCAAACGGCCGATCAGTTCGGGTATTAATCCGAACCGGATCAAATCTTCCGGCTGCAGGAAATTCATGAACTCCTGAGCTTTTCTGCTTTCTTTGGCTTTCAGCTCCGCCCCGAACCCCAGCGATTTCTGGCCGATGCGGTGTTCGATGACTTTGTCCAGCCCTTCGAACGCTCCGCCGCAGATGAACAGGATGTTGGAAGTGTTGATCTGGATGTATTCCTGCTGAGGGTGTTTGCGTCCGCCTTGGGGGGGGACCGCGGCCGTCGTGCCTTCTAAAATTTTGAGCAGCGCCTGCTGCACGCCTTCGCCCGAAACGTCCCGCGTGATGCTGGGGCTGTCGGTCTTGCGCGAAATCTTATCGATCTCGTCGATGTAGACGATACCGCGCTCGGCCCGCTTCACGTCGTAAGACGCGTTTTGGAGGAGCCGCAGCAAAATATTTTCAACATCCTCTCCCACATAGCCCGCTTCGGTGAGCGTGGTGGCGTCGGCAATTGCGAAGGGGACATGAAGCAGTTTCGCCAGAGTCTGAGCAAGCAAAGTTTTACCCGTGCCCGTGGGTCCGATGAGCAATATGTTCGATTTTTGGAGCTCGACTTGCTGGAACTCTTTTTCGACGTTCATGAAATTCTTGAAATCCGCGGACTTAATGCCCGGGTCGCCGAAAGGTTTGCGCGCGCCGGGATTTTTGATGTTCTGGACGCTCATGGGCCGGTCCATCAGGTCCACGCGTCGGAAGTGAGAGTAGACGGCGACCGAGAGGATGCGCTTGGCTTTTTCCTGGCCGATCACATATTCGTCAAGCGCTTTTTTGATGTCGGCCGGTTTGGGAACGTTGCGGGGCGACCTGCGCTCGTCTTCATCGGTGATTTTGGTGAGGAGCGAGTAGGAGTTACGGATACATTCTTCGCAGACATAGACGCCATGTCCGCCGATGAGCTTTAACCCGTCGCGCTTGGACTTGCCGCAGAATACGCACTCAAAGACCTCGCGGTCTTCCCTATGAGTTGCCATGTTTAAGCTCCCGAGGTCTGAAAAATTTTAATATCCCAAGCTCTCTCATCGTGCAATTTTATTTCTTGCGGGTCTGGATGACTTCGTCGATCAGGCCGTAGGCTTTGGCTTCTTCGGCGGAGAAATAGCGGTTTCTTTCCGAATCATTGAATACCGTTTCGTAAGGTTGGCCGGTGTGCTTGGCGAGGATGGCGAGCAATTTTTGTTTGGTGATCGTGAGTTCCTTGGTTTCGATTTCGATGTCCGTCACCTGGCCCGAAAGCCCTCCGCCGTGAATCAGGGGCTGATGGATCATGATGCGTGAATGCGGGAGCGCGAAGCGGCGTCCCTTGGTTCCCGCGGCGAGCAAAAGCGCGCCGAACGACATCGCCATGCCCATGCAAATCGTGGTTATAGGGGATCGGATGTATTGCATAGTATCGTATACGGCAAGGCCCGCGGTGACCATTCCGCCCGGAGAGTTCACATAGAGGTTGATTTCCTTCTCGGGATCCTCGGCTTCGAGGTAAAGGAGCTGGGCGATGATCAGGTTCGCGGAGTCTGTCGTGACTTCTCCCTCGTATCCGCCGACGAAAATAATGCGGTCTTTGAGCAGCCGTGAGTATATATCATATCCGACGACGGCGCCCTGGTTCCAACGTTCAAGAATGGTAGGTACGAGTCCTGGCATGTGTGTTCC
>JANLTE010000192.1:0-5941 GCA_031362785.1 Elusimicrobiota bacterium | reverse complement strand
TTTTCGTCCAGCGTCGCCCGAAGCGCCTGAATCACCTGGAAATCCCAGGATTTTCCGAAAATGCAGGCGGCCGGCGTTTTAACGCGCACGATGGCCAGCAAATTTTTATCTTTATGGGCGGCCGTGTCTTTGCGGCAGGTGGATCCAAACGCGGTGAGTTTGGCGTTTTTGAACTTCAGTTTCCGCGCTTCGTGAAAAAAAACTTCGTCCTTCGGGTTTGAGCCCGGCCAGCCGCCTTCCACATAATGAATCCCGAGCCGGTCGAGCGCCTGCGCGATTTTCAGCTTGTCGTCAACGGACAATGAGACGCCGGACCCTTGAGTCCCGTCTCTCAAAGTCGTGTCGAAAAGTTTAACCGCCGATCGATTCGCCAATTTATTTTTTCTTTTTTTCGTTCAGGGCGAAGGCCTTGTGAAGCGCCTTCACCGACCGTTCCAGGTCCTGCTCCTTAACCACGCAGGACACCTTGATTTCCGAAGTTGAAATCATTTCAATGTTTATCTTTTCTTTAGCCAGGGTCTGAAACATCTTAGCCGCGACGCCCGGGTGGCTGCGCATGCCGACTCCGATGATGGCGACTTTGGCCACGCGCTCTTCGCACAGAATCCCGCGCCCGCCCAGTTCTTTACGCACCTTCTCTAGCAAGGGCGTGGCCTTGCGGATGTCGCTGCGCGAAATCGTGAAAGAAATGTCGTTAGCTCGGTCGCGAGCCGCCGACTGGATGATCATGTCGACGTTCACCTTCGCGCTGGCCATGGCGCCGAAAATTTTCCCGGCAACGCCCGGCTGGTCCTCCACGTCCAAAATTGAAAGCTTCGCCTGATTTTTATCGAATGCGATCCCTGAGACCACCACCTGTTCCATTTTCGGAACCTCCTTTACAATCCATGTTCCCTCTTCTTCGGAAAAAGCCGAACGCACTTGCAACTCTACGTTAAATTTTTTCGCCACCTCAATGGAACGCGCCTGCATGACCTGAGAGCCCGCCCCCGCCATCTCAAGCATCTCATCGTAGGAAATGCAGTTCAATTTTCTCGCGTTTGGAACCAAGCGCGGGTCGGTCGTGTAAACGCCTTTGACATCCGTGTAAATCTCGCAGCTTTTGGAACCGAGCGATGCGGCCAGCGCCACAGCCGTTAAATCCGATCCGCCGCGGCCCAGCGTCGTGATATCCCGGTTCGGGTTGATGCCCTGAAAACCCGCGACGATCACCACGCGACCCCGCCCGAGTTCTTCGAAAATTTTAGATGGGCGAATTTGGGTAATGCGCGCCCGAGTGTGGTTGCCGTCCGCAATGATCCCCGCCTGAGGCCCGGTGAGTGAAACCGCGTCCACTCCGAGAGCGTGGATCGCCATGCTGAGGAGCGCAATCGAAACCTGTTCGCCGGTCGCCAGCAACATGTCCATCTCCCGCTCCGGCGCGTCCTGCGTAATTTTGTCGGCCATTTCAATCAGATCGTCGGTCATGTCGCCCGGAGCCGACACCACGACCACGACGCTGTTTCCCTTTTTCTTCTTCTCGCAAATCTTGCGCGCGGCGTTTTTTATTTTGTCAGCATCGGCAACGCTCGAGCCGCCGAACTTCATCACCACCGAATCGAGTTTTTTAGGGATATTTATCATAAAACTCCTGCTGCCGCCGGAATAAGGAACCTGAATCGTTTTATTCATCGGCGCATTCGTCAGGCGGACTGAATCTGAACGCCCTTATTGTCAAAATTAATGATGTGGCTCTGAGCCGATTTGCCAGCGCTCGTAAAACCCTTCGCCATGTCCCGTCCGACCACGATCGCTTTGCCGGGCTGAGACAGCGCAAAAACCGCCGGCCCCGCGCCCGAAAGCGCCACGCCGTACGCGCCCGCCTTATACCCGTTTTGAACCGCTTGCCGAAACCCGGGAATCAATTTTTCACGATAGTTTTGGTGCAGGCGGTCTTCCATCGCGAGGCGCAAATAGGAATAGTTTCCACTTTGAAGCGCGGCCATTAAAAGCGACACGCGCTGAACGTTAAAAACGGCGTCCGCGTGAGAAACTTTATCCGGCAGGACCGCGCGAGCTTTCTTGGTCGAGAGCTCAAAATCCGGGACGCACACGACCGCCGATAAGTGATGTGGCGAAGCCAGACGAATGAATTGGACGATGCCCTGCACCGCGGTCGAAACGCAAAGTCCGCCTACCAAAGACGGCACAACGTTATCGGGATGCCCCTCCATTTCGGTTACGAGACTCAAGATTTTCGTCTGGTTCAAAAAATTGTGACAAAGCGCGTTGGCCGCCACCACGCCGCCGAGGCGAGCCGCAGCGCTGGACCCCAGCCCCCGAGCCAGAGGAATTTTATTGTTCAGCTTGATCGATAAATTAAGTTTTTTGATCGGAAACTTATAGAGCTCAAACACTTTAAGCGCCGCCTGCCAGACGATGTTTCCCTCATCGTTCGGAAGCGAATTCTCACCTTCGCCCTTGATCTTGATGTCGACGCGCTTTTTGCTGAGCGTTTTGCCAAGCTCGATGCGGATTTCAACTTCGTTGTGAAGTTCGAGCGCCAGGCCCAGAGCGTCGAAACCCGGCCCCAGGTTCGAAGTGGACGCGGGAACCTTTACATAAACCCAATGTTTGATCGGCTTCATGCTGCCTCCCCCAATTTATATCTTAAGATCGCAGATAGCCCCGCCGCCATCAGTAAGTTTAATTTAACGCGGGGCATTTTCATTTCCCCCTGAAACGGCTCTTCAGCAAACGGACCGAAGCTTCTGCGGAATTTTTCGATTCGAACGCGGCCCGAACCACCGCCACGCAACGCGCGCCGGCCCGAATCACGCGATCGATATTGGTTGCGTCGATTCCGCCGATCGCCACAAATGGAGTTTCAATTTTCATTTGATATTCGCGCACCAATTCCAATCCGACAGCGCCGTAAGCGGGCTTGGTCGGCGTGGAAAAGACAGGGCCGCAGCCCAGATAATCGGCTCCCTCGCTTTGCGCCTTCAGAGCTTGATCGAGCGAATGCGTGGAGCATCCGATTAAAAAAAAAATTTGGTTTCCGCCAAAATACCGACGAACAATTTCGCGCGATTCGGGTAGCGGCAAATCGTCCTGACCCAGATGGACTCCGTCGGCGCCCGCCGCGAGCGCGACGTCCAAACGATCGTTAACGATAAAAAGCGCGTTGAACTTTGCGCAGATCGCTTTTAAACTTTTTGAAATCGCAAGCAGGTCTTTCCCCGACAAGTTCTTGTCACGCAACTGAATGATATCGGCTCCACCCAGACAGGCGTCGGAAACCATCTTCTCATAACCTTCGAACGAACTCTGCGGCAGCGTGACGCAGTACAGCCGCGCTTTGCGCAAAAGTTGATGAGCGGATGATTTTTCGAGCGCGACATTCGTCATTTTTTCAAAACTTCCTTTTCCAAATCATAGATTTCAAACCGAATGGCCTTAAACTTTGCCCCCGCGACCGCTGAAAAGAGTTTTCCGTACTCTTCAAGCACCCGGAGCGATTCCGCGCAGCGCCGGAGGTTTGCGGCGACCACGCCTTGAAACCGCGCCCGCCCGCGCTCCGGAATTTCGCGCCCATAATCGCCGCGCGAATCGCGCGAAGCCACGAGCTCCGGATAAAATTTCCTGGTTAAAAGGTCAACCGCGTGGCGGCTTGACCTGAAGTTCCGGAAAAGCGCTTCATCTTCCCAGACGAAGCGCGCCGTGTCTTCCAAAACGCGCAGACCTTCGCGGCAGCGGTTCAAGTTTGCGTCCAGAAGACGCAAAACTTTACGCTGAACTTTTATTCTTCCCGCCATAAGCCGCGAGAATCTTTTGAATGAGCTTCGTAGTGGACAAATTTTTAACGAGCGGCACGCGCACGACCTTTTTTACGGCGGCGCGGCCAACGATTTCCGAAAGGTCGTAGTCTCCGCCCTTCACCAGAACATCGGGGCGGAGCATCCGGATAGTTTCAAGCGGCGTATCCTCTGGAAAAAGCGTTACATAATCCACGCTAGTTAAACCCGCCAACACTTTGGCGCGCGCCTGCTCGTTCACGAGCGGACGCTTGGAGCCCTTGATCCGCCGCACGGAAGAATCGGAATTGAGCCCCACGACTAAAAGGTCGCCCAGGCGGCGCGATCGTTCCAGCAGCGCCACGTGCCCCGCGTGTAAAAGATCAAAGCAGCCGTTGGTGAAAACGATTTTTTTGTGGCGCTTCTTTTTTAGGATTTGCACGAGGGCCGCGCGAGAAAAAAATTTCTTTGATGCTTTCAACTCGGACGCCCTTTTAACCGCAATGTGATTCGGAAATTTCGCGAGACTTTTCGGGATAAATCGGGGAATCAGTTCTCGCTGCCAAAAATGTGTTTCTGGATGAAATTGGTCGTGACCTCGCCGTAGCGGAACGCGTCGTGTTCCAACACTTTCTCGTGGAACGGAATAGTGGTTTTGACTCCATCAATCACAAATTCCTTCAGCGCGCGGCGCATGCGGATAATTGCCTGCTCGCGATCGGGCCCGAGCACGATCACCTTGGCCATGAGCGAATCGTAAAATGACGGAATGGTGTATCCTGAATAAATATGTGTGTCCAAGCGAACGCCGGGCCCGCCCGGAAAATAAACCCGCTCCACCTTCCCCGGGTTCGGGATAAAATCGCGATCAGGGTCCTCCGCGTTAATGCGGCATTCAATGGCATGTCCGCGGATTCGGATGTCGCCTTCGTCAAAGTCCAGCCGGTCGCCCGCCGCGAGGCGAATTTGCCACTTCACGAGATCGAGCCCCGTGACCATTTCGGTAATGGGATGCTCCACCTGAATCCGGGTATTCATCTCCATGAAATAAAAATTGTTGTCCTTATCGAGCAAGAATTCGACGGTGCCCACGGTGGTGTAGTTGACCTCTTTGGCGATGGCGCGCGCGGCTTTGCCGATCTTCTTGCGCAACTTCGGGCTCATGCCGGGACAAGGCGTTTCCTCAATTAACTTCTGATGGCGGCGCTGAACCGAACAATCGCGCTCGGGCAAGTAAACGACATGGCCTCTTTTATCCGCCAAAATTTGAACTTCAACATGTCGCGGCTCTTCAAAATACTTTTCGAGATAAACCGTCCCATCGCCGAACGAAAGCTTCGCCTCGTTGGAGGCGAGGCGCACCATTTCAAGCAGCGCTTCCTCATGGGTCACGATGCGCATGCCCTTGCCTCCGCCGCCCGCCGACGCCTTCACGATGATCGGATAACCGATCCGCCGCGCGATCTTAGACAGTTCGGGATCTTCCGGCGCCACATGATCGGGAGAACCGGGGATCAGGCTCACTCCGGCCTTGCGCGCGATCTTCTTGGCCTCGATTTTGTTGCCCATCTTCGCGATGGCTTCTTTTGACGGGCCGATGAATGTCAACTTGTGCGCTTCGCAAACTTCCGCGAAGTCTTCGTTCTCGGACAAAAATCCATAACCCGGATGCACCGCGTCCACCCCGGCGATTTCGCAGGCCGAAATGATGCTGGGTATGTTCAAATAGCTGTCCAGCGCGGGTCCCGGCCCGATGCAAATGGATTTATCGGCGTACTGTGTGTGCAAACTGTCGCGATCGGCTTCGGAATGAACTGCGACCGTCTGAATGCCGAGCTCGCGGCAAGCGCGGATGACGCGGATCGCAATTTCCCCGCGGTTGGCGATCAAGACTTTTTTAAACATTAATTATTTTCAGGCTCAACAAGGAAAAGTTCCTGCCCGTACTCCACAGGGTCGTTGTCGCGAACCATAATCCGCGTCACTTTGCCCGCGTAGGGAGAAAAAACTTCTTTTTTAATTTTCATGGCTTCAACGATCGCGACTTTTTGACCGGCGGTCACGCGCCCGCCTTCAACGACTAGGGGAGGCCGATCGGGCCCAAGCGAATTGAAAAAAAGTCCGACGATCGGGGATTTGATGGCATGAGTAGGCGGTTCCAAAGC
>JANLTE010000372.1:0-20265 GCA_031362785.1 Elusimicrobiota bacterium | reverse complement strand
GCGGTTGTCGCTTCGATGTTAAGGAAACCTAATCCATCCAATCCGTGCGCCACAGCTTGATTTCGAGGATCGACTTGGCTATCTCATTGACGGGGACGGCGACTAATAGGGCGGCGATAGGAGCTTCTTGCTTCAGGGCTTGCACCGCATGACGCGGCATTTCCAAATTCATCTGATTCATGGTTCCCCCTCCTCACGAATAGACTGCCCCTTTAGTATATTGAAGAGAGGTGCGTTATGACCTCAACATCTTGTAAACGAAATGTAAAACTTTCTGAAGCGCAATTGAACGGATTGAGCGGAACTTATTTCTCCCGAATCAAATAAAGCCGGTTCTCTTCAACCTTATAGTGCATGGGCGCGATCGTAATTTTAGGGTAGCGCAGCCGCAAACGCGCCACTTCGAACAGTATGAAATCGATTTCGTTGCCGATCTCGAACATCGGCGCGTAGTTCATGAAATGTTCTTCCGCTCGATCCTTGTCCCATCCGGCGTTTTCAACGAGACCTTTGACGAAAATATCTTTCCGCGCGATTAAATTCACCATGCCGCAGTGGTTGTGCCCGATCAGCGCGAGGTGCTTCACGCCGCCCACCCCGATCGCGTAGGAAATTTTGAACTCCGCGTTCCGGAGGTTGGCGCCGCCCGCGCGAATGATGTAGGAAAAATTCTCGGGAACATGCATGTGCTTGCGGTTGTCCATGCACATGCCGATCAGCAGCTGCGCGGAAGCGTGGGCATCGAACGGCCGGTCCATATTCTGATACTCCAACAGTAACCCAATCGGAGTGTTCAGATAATTCGCCGGTATGTCTTTTTTTGTATCGATGGGCATTAAGCGTTCCATGGAGGATAATTTATGCTTTTCCAAGACTGTTTGCAAGGATGACCCCTCCAAGCGTGATGCTTCCGCCGACCAGATCCATCAGAACCACTTTCTCGCCCAGCCAGAGCCAGGCGATGAGCGTCGCGAAAACGGGGATGAGGTACAGAAAACTTACCGCGCGCGACGCCGGCATTTTGGACAGGATTTTGCCCCACCAAACGAATGTGAGCGCACCCGGGAATATGCCCATGTAAACGACCGAAAGCGTAGCCCGCAGGCTCGCGGTCCGCATGGAGTCCATCAGTCCCGATGAGAATGGCAGCAGGAACAATACGCCGAAGCAGATCGCAAAGAAGTTGAACTCGATGGGGCGGACGCGCTCAAGACAGCTCTTCTGTATCACCGAAAAAAAACTACCGGCCACGGTGGAGAGCATCACAAGCCAGAAATAAATATTGATATTAAACTGCTGTCCCTTGTGCAGGGAGATTATCGCAACGCCAACGAAGCTCACGAGCATCCCGACATAAGCCCAAACCTTGAGCCGCTCTTTCAAAAACAAAAACGACCAAAGGTTCACCCACAGCGGAAGGATGGCAAGCAATATGCTGGCGATGCCGGCGGGAACTTCCTTTTCGCCCGTATTGAGGGCGAAGTGATAAACGGAAACGCCCATCAGTCCACCCAGCGCCATTTTGACCAGATCGCGACGCGAGGGCAGCTTGATGCGAATAATCAGGGCGTAAACTCCGAGAACGATAGCCGCGATCGCAAAGCGCAAAAAAGCCATTTGAGCGGGCGCATATCCTTCGAGCCCGACGCGAATCGTGACGAACGCGGAACCCCAGAATATCGATACTAGTAATGCGAGCAGCCACATAAAATTTAATCTTCCCCTAAAATGCTAGGTGGTTAATAAGGTTTTTTTGAAAGCGTCGGCGGGCAGGCGATATGCGCGCCGCGCGCGCCGTCGGAGCGAGCCCGCTGGGCGAGCACTTTCAAAAAAACCTTATTAACCACTTTAGTTCATGCTTATTAGTTTGAGTTCGTGTAAGAGCGTTTCTGTTAGGCCTTCCTCAAGCGGGCGAGGATTGTAGCCCAGTTCTAAGCGGGCTTTTGCGTTGCTCCCGAGGTAAGTGACGCCAGCCATGACTCGCAGCGTTTCTGCGCTGTAGTTTTCAGACATGGGAAGGAATTTTTCAAGGATCCCCATCGCTCCGGCCATGGTTTTGACGACGCCAGGAGAAAGTTTAATGCGCGGAGCCGTGATTCCCGTAATTTGTTCCGCAACTTTCAGGCCGTTTTCGAAGCTGTGGGCAGAGCCGGCGATAATATAACTTTCACCAATCTTTCCTTTTTGCATCGCGAGGATGTGAGCGCGGGCGACGTCGTCCACATGAGACCAGCAGAACGCGGTCTGTTTGGGAACCATGGGCAGTTTGCGAGCTAAAAATTGCAAGAGCGTCGTGCGAACGGTGCTGGTATCGCCGGGGCCATAAACGAGGCCCGGCATCACGATTACGAGCGGAAGTCCCTGATGAATCATGGGTTCGGCCACGTCATAATGCGCAACCCACTTCGTGCGGTCATACTCGCTTAGATGAGCGCCCGTGTAGCGATACTTTTCGTTCACGATCTTGCCGCGCGTATCGGAGAAAACCGCGAGGGTGCTGGTATAAACGCCTTTCGGGATTTTGAGATCCTTCATCAGTTCGAGGACGTTTCTGGTGCCCTGGACGTTTATCATCTGACCTTCGAATTTGTTCCGCGTGCCCACTTTGTACCAGCCCGCTACATGAAAAACGCCATCTACATTTTTCATCCCTTCGATCATGGTGGATGGATTTAGAATGTTGCCCTGAAAAATTTTAACGCCCGGCTGGATTAAGCGGCCCGCGCGCGAGGTGTCGCGAACCAGCGCGTGCACCGTGTGACCATCGGCCACGAGCTGCTGCAAAATCCTCCCGCCAATAAACCCGGTTGCTCCCGTAAGAAAATATTTCATACGAACCTCCTTCAGATAAAAACCAGCCGGGCAGCCAATGAGGAGCCGCCCAAGGGGTCTATTTTACCACTTAGAAAGGTTATTTGGGGGAACGAAGAGGAGCGGCTGTTTGTGAGGCGACATCAGAGGCGAGGCTTCGGGAGGCTTTGGATAGGCGGTCCTGGACCGAAGGAGACGACACGAGCCAGAAAATTCCGAGCGGCCAGAAAACAGCTGAAACCCATTTTAAGGGATGCCAACCCGCCGCGGACTCTCCCGACCAATCGATCGTGCCCGATTCCGCCCGCACCAATCGAGCCGTTAACGCCGCTTTAGCCGGCGGAAAAATCATGTCTTGCCTTTCCTGATATTCCGTTACAGCGCCGACCACCAAGCTGTCCGCGCCCAAAATTTTACCGATGTTCGCGGCGGATTGAGGATCGATGGCTCCCAGCGTCGAAAGGCTCTGCTCTTTCAATAGCTGATCCATCGCGCCGCGTTCAATTATTTCGTAGGAAGGTATCTTCAAGAGTTCGGCCATCATAACCTGGGAAGCCGCCTCGCCGCTGCCCGGAGCGTTCGGCGCGTCCTTAAAAGGCAGCACCGCAACCCGGATTTTTTGATTGGGCTCAGGAAAATGCTTCATCACGACCCGGCTGGTCGAGCAGGCGTTCAAAAAAACCAGCGAGGTTAAAAGAATAGACAGGGGCTTTCGCACGGCAAAAATATACCGCATCGCCTGGAAGTTGTCAATGAAAAGCCCCGCGCTTTGATCCGGCAAAAACCGGATAAAGCGCGAGGCGATCTTGGCGATTGGGTAAAGTCGACTAAAACTGTACGGGAATCCGGACGTTCACGAAGTTCACGAACTCGGACTCAACTTCCGAGAGCGCGCCTTTCTTGACTTCCGACAAGAGCGCGCAGACTTCAAACAAAACCGATTCGGATTGGGTGGAATAATACTCATCCACCTTCGCTTTTAGCAACACCACTTGGCTTTGCATGGCGCTACTTCCGCTTTTCCGTCAGCCAAAGCTTCACGCGGTTGCCTTCCTGAACCGTAATCAGGATATCGGCGAAACCGAGCCGTTTGGCCTTTCTATAAACTTCAATAATTTCGCTTTCGTCGGTTGCGAGATAGGATTCGTGTTTGTCGCGTTCGTAAGAATAGGCTTCTTGATTAGTAACGGCGTTCATGCGTCAGGTCCCCCTATGATTAGTTTTTCTAATTCACTTGACGCTTAGAGTATATCAGGACGGCGCTAAAATAGTCCTAAAGTTTTAGTAAACAAAATGTAACATTTTTAGGCTTTCTGGGATATAAGTTCTGTCACCCTCTGACTTCGATTAAAAACTTCGAATTTTAAGGCCGGAGCGGACGCTCTAGACGGGAGGGGGCTGCGAGGGGATTACTTTTGCGGGGTTTGACCGGGGGAAACCAGACCGCTACCGCCGCACGGCTTGCAGGCGGGATTGGGCGCGCCCTTGCATTCAGGGCACGGGACCAGCTTCACGGTTCCATCATTACTCATCATTTAGTTTCCAAAAACAAGCTACTTTTTGACGAAGTCTAGCGCAGCAGAATTGATGCAGTATCGGAGACCCGTAGGCTTGGGACCATCGTTAAACACATGCCCTAAGTGCCCGCCGCATCGGGCGCACACAACCTCGGTCCGGCTCGCGAAAAAGCTGTTATCTTCTTTTTCGTCCACATGTCCGGACGCCGCTGGAGTCCAGAAGCTCGGCCAGCCGGTGCCCGAATCGAACTTGGTGTCGGAGGAAAAGAGATCGAGCTTACAGGCCGCGCAGATATAGGCGCCTTTTTCCTTGTTATCGTGATACTTCCCCGTAAAAGAGGCCTCGGTTCCCTTCTCGCGCAAAATATAATACTGCTCTTTCGTCAGAATTTTTTTCCACTCATCATTGGTTTTCAATACTTTATCGGTGGACCCGGAATGAATTTCGGTCTTCTCGCTCACGACATCTCTCCTTTGACAGCCGGACCCTACCGCAAGGCCGGCCAGCAAAAAGGCAAATAGAGCCTTTTTCATTTATATTTTCCTTAAAATCGCGAAGAGCGCTTTGGGAAACGGACTGAGCGTCCCCTGATAAACTGTTTCGCGAATCTGTTCAACTTCAAATTCGTCCATGAAAATTTCTTCGATCTGTTCGCTGGAAAACCGGTAAGGACCGTCGGTCACGCGGGTCTCGCTGGCGCTGAAGCATTTCAGGAAAAGAGTCCCTCCTGGAGCCATCAGGCTGCTCACATTGAGAACGTATTTCCAGCGGTTTTTGGGAGCGATCACGTGAAAACAGCCGCGGTCGAAAACATAATCGAACTTTTCCGTGAGCTTGGTTTCAAGGACGTCGTCTTGAACAAACTGCGCTCTGGACGATGTATTTTTCGCGTTCAAAATCGCGTGGAACGCGACGTCGACGCCCGTCACTTTAAATCCCATCTTCGCGAGCGCCGCGGCTTGAGTTCCTGCGCCGGTTCCCAAATCTAAAAATGTGCCCGACATAATGCCATGCTCGTTCAAGGTGTCTTCTAAATCGGCGTCCAATTCTTTGTGGTACCACGGCATAGTGGAGACGTCGTTTTCTTTGTAGAAAAGATCCCATTGCGGAAGGCGGGTTTCAACCATGGCGCTTAACTTTATCAAAATCATTCGGCCCGCGCAACCAGCATTTAGCGAACCGTAAAGGCATTAAAAAACAGGGCGGATGTCCCGATACCACACCCGCCCGTTTCGCAAATTGCAGTTAAATTAATATTGATCTTGGAGGAGCGGCCCATAGATTTTAGGCCGAGGTTTACTGAGCGACGAGCCCCACTGGAAGGTGAGCGCGGCGCGATGCGTGAGACCGAAATCTCCGACTTGGCTTGAAAGAGCGTAATCGAGTTTCATGGTGCCCAATTTCAATCCGATGCCGGATGAAAAGTTCTGAATCACCGAAGCAAATTTGTCTTTACTATAAGTTTGGCCGGCGCCCGAGTTCATTCCCGCCCGCAAAGAAAGGGGCCCCATTCCGAACTCCATGCCGACCGCGAAATTGGTTTTGTTGTCCGCGAGCAATTGGTTGAGCTCCATCACAATGGTCCCGGGACCGATCCCTAAGCCCACGCCAGTATCGATAGAACTCGGAAGCGAATCGGTTTGATTCAGGTAACGGACGCCCTTCCCCATGTTGCGCAGCGACATTCCAAAGGACATGGGCATTCTGTCGCGCTTAACGTCGTAGTTCAAACCCAAATCGCCCGCGAGCGTCAGTCCCGAGCTGTACCCCGCAAGTTCAGATTGAATGAATTTTCCGGTCATGCCGAACCTTAAATTTGATGTGACTAAGCTGGAAGCGGTTAAAGAAATCGAACGATCGAGCGAACCGACCGAACCGCCCACTTTCGCGCCGGTGCGGTCGCGCGCCTCTCCGCCGGTCACTTTGAGGTGAGTTACAGATAAGCCCAGCCCTTCAATAAAATGAGGCCGCGTCGTATTGCGGTTAATCGCGAAAGCTATGTGACTATACTGTTCGTCATTGACCAAATTTGAAAATGAAGTGAACGCCTCGAACTTTCTTTTGACCACGCCCAGGTTCGCGGGGTTGGCTCCGATGGCCTGCGCGCCGAAGGCCATGACGGAATTGGTTCCGCCCATGGCGAAGGAGCGCGGTGAAGGGTCCACCTTCAGGAACGCCGCGCCCGACTTCGCGCAGATCTCGGGGATCCCGCTGATCAGCGCGGTAAGCGCCAGAGCAAAAAATTTAGTGAACGATTTTATTCTCATGATCTCCACCCAGCACGGCAAAAGTGGTTTTGCCCGTGAGTTTTTCGCCTTTCATTTCACTGTCCACCACGGCAGTGTATACGCCCGTGTTCTTGGGCCCATCCCAAGCGTAGTCGTAATAGGCCTCGCCGTTAAATTCTCCGGCAGGAATCCCCTTAAAGTTATTTTCGTGGATGATGTGGCCGAAAGTATCAAAAATGGTGATGTGCACTTTTTCGACTTTCTGCCCGATCACGGAGCGGATGACGGGAGAATTCGGTTCCTCAAATTTGACCCAGAGTTTGGAGATAGATCGAATAACCATTGGAATCACCTCACCACCGCGAAATTTGAACGCGAACGAACCGCGCTTCCCGAAGCCGTCTTGCCTTCAACCAGAGCCAGGTACATACCGTTCGATTTAGTTCCCGACCAAGTAAAATCGTAATAAGCTTGTCCGTTCGAATAGCCGGTCGGATTTGCAGGCAGCGCCGTGGAATAAACTTCCTGTCCGCCCAAATCGTAAATTTTCAAATTAATTTCCACCACATCCCCAAGTGACGCGCGAATGGTCGGCTCATCCGGAAACACCGAGGGGTTCGGGAATACATACGACTCGCCGCTTTGAAGGCCGGCCGCGTCCGTCACTTGAAGTACCGGTTTGTAGAGCGAAAAATGCGTGACGGTAGTTTGTACGGTCGTGTTCGTGATGGGACCGGTTACTTGAAGTTCCCAACGATTGGTCGCAGGGTTGTAATAGGCGATGTGAATTTGTGACGCGTCGTATCCTGACGGTATGAGCGAACCGTTGTACGGAAGGATGAGCGTCGCGTTGGTCATGGTTCCGGAACTTACGAAAGTCATTTCGCGTCCCGCGCCGAGCGAAACCAGGTTCTGGCTGATGAGCGCGTTGTCGCGCTGCAGCTGCGAAACGACGGGTTCGGGTGAAATAGTAAGCTGCGCTTCATGGGTCAATGAATTGGGCGCGAAGATAACGGACGCGCCGCCCGAACCGTTCTCAATAATCGTTCCGCCCAGTTCAGGAGAAAGCATGTTCGTTTCGACTTCGGCTAAAATGCTTTCGCTGCCCAACACGATCGTTACGTCCTGCCCCGTCAACGCTTCAATTTCCGCAAGCGTGATAACGCTTTCGTCTACCTCGGTTAAGTAAATGGATGAAGCCGGTGATACTTTTGTGAGAGTCAAATTTTTGTTACCCGAAGGCAGCTGAAGCACGATTGCGATGGAAGCCGCAGAAAATGCGGGGTCATCGCTGAGGATGGAAATTAGTAGCGTATTGCTGCCAGTGGCCGAGGCGCCGCTGGTCCCGCCCGTCGCGCTGCCTCCGCCTTTCACGCCCCACAATCTCGTGCGATAGCGAGTAACGCTCACGCTTCCGGCCGCGTTGTTGCCCGCCGCATCATAAGCCCGCGCGGATACGGAATGAGATCCATAGCTCGCGGTTTTGGTGTTCCAGCTGTAACTGTAGGGGCTTGTGGTATCAGTAGTCTTTAGAGAACCATCAATATAGAATTCAACTCGAGATACGCCGACATTGTCCGAGGCGTTGGCGCTGACGCTGACCGTGCCGTAAACTTTTGAACCGTTAGCGGGGTTCGAAACTGAAATCGTTGGCACCGTGGTATCTCCGGCAGATACGTTCGAAACGGTAACCGTTACTGACACGCTAGCGCTGTTGCCCGCCGCATCATAAGCCCGCGCCAAAAGCGTGTGCGACGCGTTGGTCTCGGCGGTCGTGTTCCAACTGTAGCTGTAGGGGTTCGTCGTGTCAGAGTTCCTCAAAACGCCATCCACGGAAAATTCAACTCGCGCGACGCCGACGTTATCGGACGCGGTAGCGTTCACACTGGTCGTGCCGGAAACCGTTGCGCCGTTCGCGGGAGCGGTCAACGAAACGGTGGGTAAAGTGGCATCGGGCACGGAGTTTGAGACTGTAACGGTAATGGAAGCGGAGGCGTTATTTCCGGCCGCATCAAACGCTTTCGCCACGAGCGAATGGGATCCATTGGTCTCGGCCACGGTGTTCCAGTTATAGCTGAACGGGCTGGCGTTATCGGTCGATCTGACGACGCCGTCCACGATGAACTGGACCCGCGCGACGCCGATGTTGTCGGTCGCAGTCGCCGAAATATTAACTGATCCTGAAACGGTCGCACCGTTCGCAGGAGAAGTGACAGAGGCGGTCGGAGGCGTCGTGTCTGGCGTCACATTGGAAACCGTGACCGTAACGGAAGCGCTGGCGCTGTTGCCCGCCGCGTCATAAGCCCGCGCCGTCACCGCATGCGAAACGTTGGAGTAGCTCGCGGTGTTCCAGTTAAATACATAGGGGCTCGCGTTATCGGTTGAAATTGAAACGCCGTCCACGAAATATACCACGCGGTTCACTCCCACATTATCGGCAGCCGTGACATTGACGGGAATGTTTCCCGAAACCGTCGTACCGTTGATGGGAGAAGTAATTGAAACGGTTGGAAGCGTCGTATCGGGCACCGTATTAGAAACCGTAACCGTAACGGAAGCGCTGGCGCTGTTCCCCGCCGCATCATAAGCCCGCGCCGTCACCGCGTGCGAACCGTTCGTCTCAACCAGCGTGTTCCAGCTGTAACTGTAGGGGCTGGTCACATCGGTCGATTTCACGATACCATCTACTGAAATTTCCACGCGCGTCACGCCCACGCCGTCCGAAGCGGTCGCGTTCACGCTCGCCGTTCCTGAAACCGTCGCGCCGTTGGCCGGAGCGCTGATTGAAATCGTAGGAGGCGTAGTATCGGGTGTCGCATTGGAAACTGTGACGGTAACTGAAGCAGAAGTATTGTTGCCCGCCGCGTCAAATGCCTTTGCCGAAAGAGTGTGAGATCCATTAGTTTCAGTCGCCGTGTTCCAGCCGTAGCTGAACGGGCTAGCGCTATCGGTCGATTTAACAACGCCGTCTACAATAAATTGAACCCGCGCAACGCCAATAGCATCTGAGGCATTCGCGGTCACATTCACTGACCCCGAAACCGTTGCACCGTTTGCCGGAGCCGTAATTGAAACTGTAGGAGGGATCGTATCGGGCGTTACATTGGAAACAGTTACAGTGATGGAAGCCGAGGTATTGTTTCCGGCGGCATCAAAAGCCTTTGCCGTTACCGTATGCGAACCGTTGGAGTAACTCGCGGTGTTCCAGTTAAAAACAAAGGGGCTCGCGATGTCGGTTGAGACTGAAACCCCATCTACGGAATACTCCACGCGATTCACGCCCACATTATCGGTAGCCGTCACATTCACAGGGATGTTTCCGGAAACCGTCACGCCGTTAGAAGGAGCGGTAATTGAAACCGTTGGAGGAGTCGTATCGGGCGTTACATTCGAAATGGTAACCGTTACGGATACACTGGCGCTGTTACCCGCCGCGTCAAACGCCCGCGCCGCCACCGTATGCGAACCGTTTATCTCAACGAACGTGTTCCAGCTGTAGCTGTAAGGGCTCGTCACATCGGTTGATTTTACGATGCCGTCCACTGAAATCTCCACGCGAGTAACGCCCACATTATCCGAAGCGGTTACATTAACGCTAACGGATCCGGAGAGCGCCGATCCGCTCGTAGGAGCGGTAATTGAAACCGTCGGCACCGTTGTGTCAGGCACCACATTTGACGCGGTCACAGTTACAGAATTCGCCGCGCTGTTACCCGCCGCGTCATAAGCGCGAGCGATTAAAGTATGAGATCCATTAGTTTCGGTTGTTGTGTTCCAGCTATAGCTGTAAGGGCTGGTCGTGTCGCTATTCTTTAAAACGCCGTCCACTGAAAATTCAACTCTTGCCACACCCACCGCATCGGAAGCGGTCGCCGTTAAACTCACCGTTCCAGAAACAGTCGCGCCGTTAGCAGGAGCAGTGATCGAAACCGTAGGAGGCGTGCTGTCGATCGCGCCCGAAGCGTTCGCGATCAATCCCGCATCAAAGCTAATGTCCGAGCTTCCCACATCGTTCTGGTGAATTTCTACCGCCAAAACATTTGTGCCGGCTACCAATAAGGAAGGGCTCACCGAAGCCGTCATGAACTCTGTTTCACTTGCAGGCGAACCTGAAGCAAGCGTCGTATTGCTGATCGTTCCGGTCGGCATGCTGTCGCGCAGCACTTCCGTGCCGTTCAAATAAACCACCGCGCCATCGTCGCGCTTCAAGCTGAGGATTAGACTTGAAACCGTGGAAGGATCCGTCAGGTTAAAGGTCCTGCGGAAATAGGTCGTTACGAATTTATTAGCGGCATCGGAACCATAACTCACGACGGTCGTTTCGTCGCCGTCACCGTAACCCAGCTCCGCACCACCGCTCGCCCAGGAAGCATCGTTGAAAGAAACCGCGCGCCACGCCGTTCCCTGGTTGGACCCATTATCCAAATACTTCCATGTGGAACTGGTAGGAACGATGGTCTGAATGGAGTTTGAAACGGTGACGCTTACCGCGCCGGACGCGTTGTTGCTCTTGGCATCAAACGCTTTCGCCGTTATCGTATGCGCTCCGTTTGATGCGGCCGATGAATCCCAAGCGTAACTGTAGGGGCTCGTGGCATCCGTTGAAACGATCACGCCGTCAACAATAAATTGTACCCGCGTAACCGACACATTGTCAGACGCGGTTGCCGTAACACTCACGGATCCTGAAACGGTCGCGCCGTTGGCTGGCGCGGTCACAGAAACGGTAGGCGGCGTCGCATCAGCCACATTGTTCACCGTTACGCTGATCGCCTGAGTATTGGTATTGCCCGAAGAATCGTACGCTTTCGCCTGAACGCCATAGGCGCCGTTCGTTTCGGCCGCGGTGTCCCAAACATAGATATAAGGAGCGCTGAACGCCGTCCCGCGAACCGAGCCGTTAACAATAAACTCAACCCGACTGACCGAAATGTTATCGGAAGCGGTGGCCGTCAGGCTGACGGAACCGGAAACGGTTGCGTTATTTGCGGGGTTGGTAATCGATACCGAAGGAGAAGTGGTGCCCGGCGTATCCGGGTAAGGGTTGCCGTTCCCCATGTAGTTCCAAACATAGTTAGTAAGGGTTTGCCCCGCAGCCGCAAATCCGCGCGTTTCGATGTTGCTCGACATCCCTGAAATTCCATCTGCCTCCGCGAATAAATCGTGAATCCTCTGCTGGTTGGGCCAGGGCCATAGGTTTTCGCTCGTCAAAGTGTTGTATCCGGTCTCGCCGTGCAGAGCTCCCGAGGCGCCATATTTTTTCTCGATGGTCGCGCCGCGCGAAAGTCCGCCCGATCCGGATTGATACGCCGGAGAATTCGATTCGATCCGAGCAATGTATCTCTGAAGCGGATCGGAACTCAATGAATTGCTGCCAGATGCGGTGTCCTGCCAAAAGTGATTGTATGTGTTAGAAGTTGCTCCGCTGATGCCGCCGCCATTGTTATAGAACATGGAGTTACGAAGCGTTCCAACCATGCCGTTATAGCTGTTGTAAGCGTCCCCGCCGCTGGATCCGACCGTCAACTGTTCAATGATCGAGCCCGTGGACTGCGAGCGCTGCCCCGCGATGCCCTCGTTCAAGGCGTCCCAAATCAAGCAGTTATACAAGTCGTTTCCGGATGACCCCGCATCTTCGTTCAGCATCCAGCCCCGCTCGCGGGTATTCAGCGCGATACAGCCGTAAAAATCGACATTCGTTGCGGAATGCGGATTATAAAATCCCGCGTACACACCCTCGCCGCCGGAATTGTCCGCAGCATTAAAATCAAGGGTGATACAGTTTTGTAAAACGTTATTTCGCGCACCATCAATGCCGGAAGTCGAGCCATAGTTTGAAATTCCCGCGTGCGGCTCAGGGCTCCCGCCGCCATCAAAACGCACGATGCAGCGACGCAGTATGTTTCTTTCGGAATAACCAGCGGTTCCACCGATCAAAATACCGTAACGCATCGCTCCCACGACCCAAACATCCTCGAGCAGACAGTCTTTGGTACCGGTTACACCATCCAGCGAAGAAAGTTCCACTACATTCCCATACTGAGCGTTCCACGCGATCCCGTTCTTCACTCCAACCCGCATTAACTTGATGTGATTGGAATCGGTAATATAAATTGCATGACTGCCCGTTCCATCTTTAATAGTAAGCCCTTCAATTTGAATGTAGCTTTTGCCATCGATGCTCATCGCCTGATCGAAACTCCGGAGGATCGCGCCTCCGTCGTTTTCAGCGCGAATGATCGTATAAGCACCTGCGGAACCGCTCGGCGGATTCGATATGTCTCCGCCCGAGTAGTTGTAAGTGCCGTCTTTAAAAATGTAGGTATGCCCGCCGCCCTGTGCAAACGCTTTTGTAGTGGTCTTCCAGGGAGTCGCGCTCGAACCGCTTCCGGAGGTATCGTTGCCTGAGGGTGAAATATAAAAAGTAGCGCTGTAGACCTGCCTTCCAAATAAGAAAAGGAGGCTGGCATGCAGTAGCAGTTTAACGAATTTAGATTTTTTCATAATGTAAAACCTTACTCACCTTGCGTACAGTATAGCATAAAAATGTAAATTGTCAAGTGCTATTGTAAATTATTGTATTTTATTTATATAGGGGACATGGGACCTGTGTTGTTTCGCACAATCCAACCTTGGGGCTTCGAGGAAGTGTTAGTTTTTCGGTAAAATGCTACAGGGAGGATTTTCGATCGGCGAGCGTAGAAGAAACTTTTTCCAACACGCGAGAAAGTTCGAACGGTTTAGTGATGTATCCTACGGCGCCCCATTTACAGCAGCGCTCCACTTCTTTCATTCCGTTTAAAGCGGTGCACATGATAATTGGTATGTCCACTAATTCAATTTTGGATTTAATGTTGAGGAGCACATTCATGCCATCCATGCCGGGAAGCATGATGTCGAGCAGAATGAGGTCCGGCAGGATTTTTTTCGTGAGCGCCACGCCTTCGATGCCGTCTTTGGCGATCTCAACGTTGTAGTCATTCCGCTCCAAGAACTCTTTGAGGAGGAGGGCGGTATCTAGTTCGTCTTCGATAACCAGTATTAGCGGTTTGTGCCCGCCGAACCATCCTTTGAACATCAGGGAAAACGGCTAGAGTTGGATCTCAACCTGCGCGACGCCCCGCCGCCTCTCTCCTTTTCGATGATCAACAAAATAACCGACCCCTACCGCGTATCCGAAAAGCTCGTCATGTTTATGCGACCTGCGGTCCGAGGAGGACCGTTTTTCCTGAACCGCCACTGCCGCGCTCTGGCCTTGTTCTGTCATTATTCCCCCCAAGAATTCGTACGAATAAGCACGGTGTTAATCTACAAAAAATCAGATTAGGAATCAACAAAAATTTGAAGCTCTTGAAAATTGCAGGGACTCAACATAGAATGATACGCATGTTCAAAATTCCCGCGCTTTTAATCCCGCTCCTATTTGTTTTCAGCCCGTGTTTTGCGATCGAATCCCCCGAGTCCTCCAAATCAAAACCTAAGAACCTGATCGCCTCGCTGAACGAAGACGCCCAGGGGATCACCGCAGTCTGTTTTTCTCCCGATGGCAAAACGATCGCCGCCGCGGGACGCGACGGATTGATCCGGATTTGGCGCATGGACAAAAAGAAAATCTGGAAAATTCTGGGCGAGCATACGGGGTGGGTCAAGTGCCTGGCGTTTTCACCCGATGGAAAACACCTGGCCTCCGGCGGCTCGGACAAAAACATCGTCCTCTGGGACACGGCGCTTTGGAAGCCCGCGCACTCCCTCATGGGCCACGATCGAGGCGTGAACGCGGTGGAATTTTCTCCCGATTCTAAAATTCTGGCTTCGGGCAGCGATGACCAGACGGTGCGCATTTGGGACCCCGAGCTGGGTAAGAAAATTAAGACCCTGGGCAAACATAAAGATTCGGTGCGCGGCCTCAGTTTTTATCCGGATGGAAAATTTTTGGTATCGGGAGGGTCCGATTTTAAAATTAAAGTTTGGGATGCGGTCAAATGGAAAGAGGCGGCTGTCATTGAAGGAATTCCAAACGAGGTGGAGTCTGTCGCGTTTTCTAACGACGGGAAAATTATTGCCGGATGCTGGGAGGGCACGATCGGGATTTGGACCGCGGGGACCGGTAAACGCGCGAACACCCTGCGCTTCAACACTCACTTCAAATCAATTTCCTTTTTTCCGGGAAGCTCCATTTTAGCCGCGGGAGGAACGGATAAAATGATCCACATTGTAAACGGCGAAACGGGCGCTGAACTGAGAAAACTTGAAGGCCACTCGGAAAGCGTTGAAGCGGTTCATTTTTCTCCGGCGGGACGATTTTTGGTTTCGGGAGGGCTGGATTCCAGCGTCAAAATTTGGGAAGCGCTGCGGGTCTATGTAAGGAACGCCGAAACGCCGCTCAAGAATTCCGCCGGCGAAACTTTAATTACCCTGAAAGAAGGAGCTGAAGTGCAGATTGAACGGGCGAAAGGATCGCAGTTCTACGTGCGGGTCAGGGACCATCTGAAGGGGTGGGTCAGCGAAGGTGAAGTGTCGTTTGAAAAGCTCGACCTGCGTCGCCCCATCGCGCGTATTGCGGGAATAACCGTCTTTGGGGCGAGCGTCACGATCCGCGGCGCCGCTTATGACGATGTGAAGATAACGAGCGTGTTCGTGGAAGATCAGTTTTTCACGCGAAAAGAAGCGAGCCTCGCGCAGGGAAATTTTGGCGATGTTTTTAACTTTGAGGAAACGGTGCCTTTAAGGCCCTGGGGGAAGCCCATTCTAAAAGTGATTGATGAGGCGGGGCGCGAGTTCTCCGTCCAGTTTTCTACCAGCGATACTCCGCCGGACTTTACGCCGCGTTACGGATCGCTCCTGGTGCAGAGGCTCACGAAGGCGCACCGCCGTCCTTCGCTGGATTCGACAGCGCTCGAGACCCTTAGCCCGGGAACGATCTTAAACTCAATTGGATTTCAAGGAGAGTGGTACCTGTTGGAAGAGGGCGGCTGGGTGAGCTGGCTAAACGTGGTCGACCAGCTCACCGAAATTGACGAAGAGCCGAAATAATTAAACCCTAGCGTTTGCGTTTGCGCTGCGTGCCGTCTAAAACCCTCTTGCGGAGCCGGATGCTTTTAGGAGTGATCTCTACCAGCTCATCGGGCCCTATGTATTCGATTGCAAGCTCCAGATTCATTTCCCTGGGCGGAGTTAATATGATGGCGTCATCTGATCCTGATGCGCGCATATTGGTCAGTTTTTTAGCTTTGCAGGGAGACATGCTCAAATCATCGCCGCGCGAACACTCGCCAATAATCATCCCTTCATAAACTTCTACGGTCGGGCCAATAAACATCTCTCCGCGCTCCTGGCAGTTGTCGAGCGCGTAGGCGGTCGAAGTGCCCGCTTCCATCGACACAAGAGATCCGTGCTCCAAATCAGTAAAGGCCTCTCCCATCTTCTTATATTCGTCGAACACATGGTGGATGATCGCAGTACCGCGGGTATTCGTCATGAACACCCCTTTCAACCCGATGACGCCTCGCGTCGAAATTTGATATTCGAAATGAGTCTCGCCGGTCGGGGCTTGAGACATGTTCAGCAGCGTCCCTTTGCGGCGCCCGATCTCTTCAATGATCTTACCCTGGTATTCCTTTGGAACGTCGATCACTAAAAACTCGAAGGGTTCCATCTTCACGCCGTCTTTTTCATGGATGATCACTTCTGGCTGGGAAACCTGAAGCTCATAGCCTTCGCGGCGCATCATTTCGATCAGAATCGCAAGGTGAAGCTCGCCGCGACCCGCCACGAGGAACGTGTCCGGGCTTCCGGTATCGCTTACGCGAAGCGAAACGTTTGTTTCAAGCTCGCGATACAACCTCTCGCGTAAAACGCGAGAGGTTACAAACTTTCCCTCGCGACCCGCAAACGGGCTCGTGTTCACGGCAAAGCTCATCTGCACCGTTGGCTCATCGATTTTAGGCGGCGGAAGAGGGTTTGGATTTTGCGGGTCGGTAATGGTATCGCCTATGCCGATTTTCACGAACCCGGCGACCGCGACTATATCACCCGCGCTGACCAATTCGGTCTCTTTCCGTTCAAGGCCTTCGTAAGTTAACAGACTTGTGATCCTGGATTGAACGACGGATCCGTCGCGGCGCGACAAAAGGGCGACCTGCCCCTTTTGAATTTTTCCTCCCGTAATTTTTCCGATGCCGATCGTTCCCTTATATGGATCGGCGAAAAGCGCCAGCACTAATATTTGCAACGCTCCATCGGGGTTGGCTTTGGGAGGCGGAACCTTCGCCACGATCGTGTCCAGCAAAGCGTTAATGTTATCGGAAGGCTTTTTGGGGTCCATGGTCGCGGTGCCGTGAAGCGCCGACGCGTATACGATGGAAAAATCAAGCTGGGCCTCGCTCGCGTTCAACTCGCAGAATAAATCAAATGTCCGGTTCACCACGTCTTCGATCTGCGAATCCGCCCGATCGATCTTATTGATCACCACGATGGCGTTGTGCCCGAGCTCAAGCGCTTTGCGCAGCACGAAGCGCGTCTGAGGCATGGGACCGTCTTTGGCGTCGATGACCAGAAGCACGCCGTCCACCATCCGGAGCGTCCGTTCCACTTCGCCGCCGAAATCGGCATGGCCGGGAGTATCGACGATGTTGATCTTGACGTCATGGTGCATGACGCTCGCGTTTTTGGCGCGGATCGTGATGCCCTTTTCTTTTTCGAGATCCATCGAGTCCATAATGCGCTCGCCCATCGATTCAATGTTCCGGTGCACCTGGGTTTGACGCAAAATGGCGTCTACGAGAGTCGTCTTGCCGTGGTCGACGTGCGCGATGATGGCGATATTTCTAATGTTTGATATTAAGTTTTCCATTTTAACTCCGTTATAAATTCTATTCTGTTGATCATCCCCCGACAATCCATCACAAAGACATAAGTCAGGGGACGACTTCGTCGAAACCCGCCGCAAATTCGCGATAACCTTCCGCAAATTTCCGACACGCTTTAAATTAAATTCTGCCTTTCTCTGATTTGCCTTCGGGAAGAACTTCAAATGCCGCGATTTCAGGAGGGGCTAAAACCAAATCGGGGACTTTTTTGAATAATTCCTGAATGTTCGCGCTGACCAAGTGCTCATCGAGCGCCTGTTTGGATGTCCAGCGTTCAAAAACCATCAGCAAGGACGGATCGTCCGCCGAGCGATGAAGCACGTACTTCAAACAACCTTCTTCTCGATGAGTGCCGTCTACTGCGTCGCGCAGCGCGCGCTCCAAATCTTTTTCTCTTCCGGGTTTCGCTTTCGCCCGGGCAATCACGGTCAGTTCCATCGGCAGGTCACATTTCGTTTCATTGCTTCAAGAACTGATCGATTAAGCGCTTCAAGCTATCCGCGCCGGGATATCCCACGACGATGCGGCCGTTAACCAGGAAAGACGGAGTCGATGAAATGCCCAGAGAGTTTCCTTCCGTCATATCGCGGCTAATTTCAGACGCAGTCGCTTGCGTGTCGAAACAGGTTTGGAAAAGCGGCATGTTGAGTTTTAAAGCCTGCGCCGACACGATTAGTTTTTCCCGCACGTTACCGACGTTCGTTTCGTTTTGGCCCAGGTATATGTTGTTAATGAATCCCCAAAAGGACTCTGGTTTTTGCCGATAAACGCACATCGCGCCGACCGCGGCCTGAAAAGCCCAGGGATGGGCCCGCATGAGCGGATAATTCTTGTAGACCAGTCGCACTTTTCCTTTATAGGCCTCCAAAATTTTATCGTTCTCTAGAGCGAGATGCGCGTTTTTACAGGAGGAGCATTGCAAATCCGAAAACTCAATAATCGTGACTTCCGCTTTTTCGTTCCCTTTGGAGGGCGATTTGGACAGGTCAAGCGATTTAAGCCGAATCTGATCCATGTCGGCGGCAAGATCAAAAAGATTCCCAACGATGTAATGCTGGCCATCCTCGGAGAGGTATATCCGTTGGCTCCGAACCGTAGCGCTATCAAGCTGAACTTCAAGATCGACCTGAATCATTCCTGGAATGGGAGAAGGTACGGGCCGTACCAGGCGCATAGACCATTCATTGGGAATCGAGAGCGCTTTCCTAATATTGGGAATCAGCTTCTCCTGATTGACCGTGACGGCGCCTTCCGCGAACGCCAAACCTTGGGCGAACAAGACGCACGCTGACAGCGCGATGATGGAACGGTAGATGTATTTCATTCGAATTCCCATAAAAAACCAGATCGATTATATCAAACCCCGTCGAAGCGCGCAACAGCATTGACAATCGGGAAATAATTGTCTATTCTCTTCCCTGACGATGAACGCAGATCCTCGCGGGCAATCCGTTCCTTCCGGCGGAACAAAATCCAAAATTTCAGGGCTTTCCTTTCTCTTGCTTGGGACATTTTTGCTTTGGAGTTGGACCGGGGTTCTCGAAGCGAAGGGCAAAAAACCTCCCAAAGGCGAAGACCTCACCGGAGAAATGACGGAAGAAGAAGCGATGGAGCCCGAACAAGCCCAAACTGAAACGCCCGTAAATTCACGCGAAATGCCGATCGATTTGCCCGCGAAGGCTGAGAAAATTGAAAGAGTCCAGCCCCCGCCTGAGACCGTAAAAGATGAACAGCTCACAACGGCGGACCGGGCGGGGCGAACGATAGAAATAGTTTGGGTTTGGCAGGAAACGCGCGATTGCCTTTGGCGGCTCGCTAAAAAACATTATGGCGATCCCTGGAAATGGAAAATAATTTTTCTCGCGAACAGGAGCTCAATTTTAGATCCGAATATCATTTATCCGAAACAGAGAATCGAAATTCCTTCCTCGACGGAGCAATAGCGGCTAACTTTTATGGTAACAAAACGGATTTTCCTGGGCAACACGGAAGAATCGCTGCTCCTGTGCGGAGAGCAAGACGCGAACTTAAAAGCCATTGAGCAAAAACATGGGGTGCAGATTTTCGCGCGCTCAAGCAACCTGGCGGTTCGCGGCAACGCGCGGAAAGTGGACCTGGCGATCGCGACCCTCGAAGAGCTGAAACAGCAGGTTCATACCATGCGTCACGAAAAGCACCTCAACATCTCAAGCCAATCATTTTCTGAGGAAATAAGGCACGGGACGAAGTCTTTCGGATATGATGAAATTGTCGTGAGCGCCACCGGCAAATCGATTCGACCGATGTCCGCCAATCAGAAAAAATATGTGGACGCGATTTTAAAATCGGATATGACCCTGGGGGTCGGCCCCGCCGGAACCGGGAAAACTTTTTTGGCCGTGGCCTGCGCCTTGCGGGACTGGCAGGCGGCGAAAATCTCGCGCATCGTCTTAACGCGGCCTGTAGTGGAAGCCGGAGAAAAACTGGGGTTCCTGCCGGGCGACCTCCACGACAAGATCAACCCCTATTTGAAACCGCTTTACGACGCGTTCCAAACTCTGCTGGGCCCGGAACGCTTCCGAATCTGCAAAGAAGACGAAACGATTGAAATCGTGCCGCTCGCCTACATGCGCGGGAGAACCCTCGACAACGCCTTTGTAATACTAGACGAAGCGCAAAACACCACGCCGGAACAAATGAAGATGTTTTTAACGCGCATGGGCTCTCGTTCTAAGGTAGTGATCACGGGCGACATAACGCAGATCGATTTGGAGTTCAAAAAAAAATCGGGCTTCGTGGAGGCCCTGCGGATATTGAAGAATATTCCCGAAATTCAAATGGTACAGTTCGCAGGGGAAGAC
>JANLTE010000318.1:0-3430 GCA_031362785.1 Elusimicrobiota bacterium | reverse complement strand
CCTGACACGATTGGGAACGTCACGATTGTGGGTTTTTATATGGGAATCCTGGCCCTGGGACTCGCGTGCATCGGTCTTTTTCGGTCAAAATCCCCTCTCAGAAAATTTTGGGCAGTCGCCGCTTTGATCTCCGCACTTTTGTCGGTCAGCTTTCATATTCCCGGCTATGCCGCAGTGTGGAAATTTTTCCCTGGCCTCAAATTTTTCCGCTTTCCAGCTCCTTTTGAACCTCCGACCGGACTTGCGCGAGCTTTTGAAAATTAAGTCCCTCGATATGGTTGCGAAAGAACCCTTCGGCCAGAGACTTCACCCGAGCTTCCCCGTCCAATTTAGCGAACCCGTTCGCGCTCACGCTCTCCATAACCTGCAAAAATGTTTTGACGCTTTCATGCCGCTCGGCGATTTCATGCGCGTCTTTCAAATCTTTCCGCCCCTGCTCTTTCGGGATATCCTCGACCGCCTGGAGATAATCTTCCGCTGACAGCGACATCACATGGTTCAGGATCATGTTCACTACAGCGCGGACGGCAACCGCCGACATATCCTCGTTGGGATGCGCGAATCGGCGCGACTGGATGTCCAACCGTTCCTCGATCCAGCGCGATCCGGGCCGAGAGCCAATGAGCTCGTGGATTCGCGAAGTCGGCATATTGAACCGACCGCTGGCGCTCCCGATGCCCAGGATCTGCGGCATGTAAACCGGAGAAGACGGCTCGTCCGTGTCAATCACGGCGCGCCGGCTCAAGTGTTTCCGTTCCGCGCTTGAGCTTCCCGCCAGACCCGCCATTCCTGTTGCCCCTGCGATCGGAAGCGCAACAATCCCCATCGGCAACAGCGTCAAATAAATCGCATTGACGAGCCCCGACCGCAACGCAGATCGAGAGCTATCAAAAGAATATTGACCAGCCCAACCAAAACGGGCAGAAACATATACAAACCCAAAAATGGAAAAAATATTAGACAATGATGTATCGCCAAAAACAACGCTTATCGCAATTCCAAAAAATCCGCCTAAAATGGATACGATGCTGGAAATGATGGCCGCCCTACCAGAGAATTTTTCCAAACGATCACTGCGGATGACTTTGTCCTGAAATTTCAAATACAAATAGACGCCGAAGAAGCCCGAAAACAGAACATTGGACGCAACAAATAATGCCAGTGTCGGGCCGTATGAAAAAGGAGAAAAAAGAAGAAGGGCCACCGCTGGAATCCCGGCGGTTAAAGCGCCCATCACAAAACTTTCGGTCAGAGGCAATGCCAGCTTTGCATAGAAACTGCGGCTCACCCATCGCCGGTTTAATATAAATTTTCCGACAAAACCGGGAGAAGCCTTTCGATCGGGAGATAATTGGGAGTCGTCCGGACTGCGAACCGGTTTTTCTTCTGATATAGAAGTTATGCTCTCGAACAGCGGACTAAGGCCGGGAATATCCGTTCCGTTGAGCAGGCCCATAAAAATCCCGCCTCCGAATGACTCCAAGGAACGCTCATCCTCTTTTCGGGCCTCCAGTTCGCGCGCCCGATCATCAAAAAACTTTTTGCGATCAGCAAGAAAATCATTTACAATTTTGGTTCCATCTATTACAGAAATCCCGCTCGTTAGGGCGTCGCTTAGATTCGATGCCATGGACCTCGCTCCATTCGTGGAACTATCATCTTCCCGGATCTCCCTAATGGATCCATAGACAAAAACTCCCTTCACATCTTTCAATGCCGCGCGAATCGGACTTGGTGCGTGACGGCCTCCCACTGCGCCTTCCCTGGGCAAAACGACATCGACTCCCCGCTCGCGAGCCAACCGCAGCGCTTCAACGGCGGAACGGACAGTATCTCCGGAAAAACCCTTCCAGACGTTAAGTTCACGCGCCAATTCACTTAATTCAAATCGACTCGCGTCATCAAACAAGGAGCTTTTTCGAAGCCTGCTCCGATTCTCTTCAATGGAGTTGTTAATAATATGGTTTGCAAGTATAAAACTATAGATCATCCCTCCGACGAGGATCAGGCGATCGCCTGCCTGCATCTGTGAAACGGCGGAACGGATGGCAGAAGTTTTGCCGTCTTTCCCGTGCATGACGACAGCATGGCGGCCCTCAAGCAGCTGACGGGTCCGCGCGGTCTCAGGAGAATCAGGAATCTGGATCTTCTCATAAGTTTGAACAAACCGTTCAAACTCGTTCCCGAGACGAACTCCCGCAACGATAAGGATATTTTGCTTTTTAAGCAACTCTGGAATCGCCGATGTGAAGATCGTGGGAGGTCGCGCCAAAGCGCCGACCGCCTCCTGAATGAACAATCCCGGCTTGATGGAATTGACCATTTCGCGGGCAACATCAGAATTATTGGGATCTTTATCCTTCAAACTGCGATGAAAGAGAGCGTTTTGCATCATAACAACGGAGCCGTCGCCGGCGTTCTGGATTGTATCCGCTAATCTTGCAGTCCAATTCACCTGATAGCCTCCCGGCACAAGATGGACGGGCTCGCCCAGTAATTTGCCCAAAGAACTTGCCGCGCTTTGATTGACATCGATCGGTTGACCTTCGCCATCTCTCCCTAAATGCGTCAGTAAAACAATCCGCGAGGCGCCTTTTTCTTTCAGATATTGAATGAGATGTACTAAGTCTGTGGATGGGCTCTCAGGATCGAAATCCGCGCTCACCATGACAACTTTGCCTTTGATATCCGAATCTTTCAAATCGTAAACGGTTCTGACCCGCATCCCCTGCCAAAGCACAGGGCCTTCGGGTGATGTCCCTCCAGGGCTCAAGATAGTCATTCTCTGGCCAAATGATTTCGACCAGTTGTTGTACCAGAAGTGAAAAACCACATGGGCGATCGTATAGGTCAGGGCGGATAGCAATACCACGGACGCGATCGGAAGTCCGGCGGCCAGCAAAATGAAAGAAACCAACGCCCCTGCCAGAAATGAAACCTGATTCGCACGTGAAATGGCCCACCTCAGCAATCCCCTTTCGGCGCCTTTGAACCACCTCGAAGTACCGTAATCGTTCGGTATGATGTACCCGACTCCGGTGCCGGGTATTGGGACCACGCCGAATCCCCCGATTCCGCCGATAACCATGGGTTGAATGTTTTTATTCTCTCCATGCAGTTCAAGATACAACTTCTCGGCAATCAAACGCCCGAACGTAAACACGGCCGCGTTATACATTACTACCGCAAAGACATTTTGAAGAGTTGACGATTGCGAACCCAAAAGAATCAGGGTCAAAACAGCCGGTATCCCGGCGACCAGGATGCCGAGCATTGGACTTTCCCAGAGCGGCGCGATGTATTTCTCATACGCTTCTGAACCCCTTATCAAGCTCATCCGCGATGGGCGTTTGCTCGAACCAACGGTTTTTTTGCCATAGAGTGGATTAAGGCCCGGGATTTCTTTGCCTGCGATCAGGTTTAGGAAGAC
>JANLTE010000273.1:0-1654 GCA_031362785.1 Elusimicrobiota bacterium | reverse complement strand
GATAACATGAATTTCTTCTTTTCCTAAAAGCCCATTTTCGCCCGCATGAGGATTCAAAGCGCAGACCCCAATGCGCGGCCGGTAGATCTTTAGAACCCGCATCCAAAGGATCGCCTGCTCAACCGCGATTTGAATCTCTTCCTTATTAATATGTCTTGATACCTGAATGAACGGGATATGTCGAGTAACCAAAACCGTTCGCAGAGGTTCAGATGCAATCGCCATCGCGATATTCTTAACAGCGCACAAATCGCCCAACATCTCCGTGTGTCCAGGGTATTTTATTCCTGCCATATTCCAGGCCGTTTTTGAAATTGGCGCGTGGACCACCCCTTGAACTATTTTAGTGATTGCCAATTCCATTGAAAGCTGGACAAACCGATAGGAAGCTAACCCCGAAATCGCGGAAGGACGGCCCAAAGGCATTCTGGAAAATTCAGGAACAGGAACATGCAAGACATCGATGGTTCCCTGCTGATACTTCGCCTGAGCGGGGTTCAATATGGGGCGGATTTTACAAGAAGCGCCAAGACGCCGATGTAAAAACGCCTGACTATCTCCGATCACAAGCGGAAAACAATGTCGATAAACTTCAGGGTCCCTTAGAGATTTAAACACAACCTCGGGACCAATACCCGAGGGATCCCCCATTGTGATCGCGAGAACCGATTTTTTTGGAATGCTAGCTGATCGGATTGAATTTAATGTTGGCTTTAGTGCGGAGCCCTTTTAGATAATTCTCGAGCTTTTGTGTAAAAGTTCTTTGAGCGACATAATTTTTAAGATCGTCACTGATGTCTTCAAACTCAAGAGGATGCGGAGATTTTTTTTCAACCAATTTCACCAAATGATACCCGATTTCGGTTTCAATAACCCCGCTCGCGTCGCCTTCCTTGATTGCGCTGCCGAATACAAACGTGTCAATCTCGGGTAGCCCCATGTCATTTTTGGCAACAAAACCCAGGTCCCCCCCGCGATCTTTGCTTAAGGGGTCGTCAGAATATTTTTTTGCTAAAAATGCGAAATCCTCGCCGGCTTTTACTTTTTGATGGACCGATTCAATTTTTTTCTTCGCGCTCGCCCGCTCCGCGGCGTCGCCTTTTTTGGCCCGAGCTAATATATGGCGGATGCGCACTTGCTCTCCGGTCATGCGCTCTAGGTATTTTGAAATTTGCGCAAGGTCAGCATCTTCCTCGGGAGATAAATTCTCAATGGCCTTTCCAGACATCTTCATTTTGATCTTTTCGTAGTATTTCTTAACTTCTTCTTCTTTCGGCATTTCAACTTTGGATTTCACGTCCATTTCGATCAGTCTGACTTTCATCAGCTGCTCTTCAACGCGCTTATTAAATTGATCCTGAGTTAAGCCCTCCTTGCTCAACTGCTCCTGAAAGGCCTTTTCTGCCTGGATGGGCGAACGGGGCTTTCCCGCCTCGTCAGCCATAAACGGCTCTTTAAATTGCTCGATGCCGCGCTCGATTTCCACCCTCGTTATTCTAATCTTTTTGTTCTTGGACTCCTGCAGCAAAAGCTTTTCTTCCACAAGCCGGTCTAAGATCTCTTTTTTCAGGCTGGCAATTTTTTCTGAAGATTGATCCTTCTCCGGGGTTGTTTTCTTGTATCGGGCAATAAAGGGGTCGGACTCGCGTTCGAG
>JANLTE010000181.1:0-18042 GCA_031362785.1 Elusimicrobiota bacterium | reverse complement strand
AAACGAATTTTTTGCGCTCGATCAATCCCGACACAATCTTATCGATTTCGGGGTGGATGAGCGGCTCGCCGCCGGCTACCGTTACCACGGGCGCGCCGCACTCTTTAACGGACTCCCAACACTCTTCGGGCGACAAGCGTTTGCGTAAAATCTCGGTCGGATATTGGATCTTACCGCAGCCGGCGCACTCCAGGTTGCAGGCGAACAGGGGCTCGAGCATCATCACGAGCGGATACTTCTGCCGTCCCATCACTTTTTGCTTGATGAGGTACGCGCCCACCGCCGCTTTCATTCGAAAAGGTACACCCATAAATCCTCCTAATTGGACTCCACGTTTTGCGGCAGCTTCAAACCTTGATCGGACAAGCGATGAATCGCGCCCAACGGATGCGAATCGTGATGCAGCTTATGCCGGTAAGTTCCGAGGGCAAGCAGCGGAAAGTAATCGCGGTAGTAAGTATATTCTAAATAGAACACTTTTGGAAATCCGGTGCCGGTAAACTCGAGCTCGTCCCAGGTTCCGTCTTCTTTTTGCATCGAAAGCAAATACTGCACCGCGCGCTGGGTAGTGGGGTCCTGAAAAAGTCCGGCCGCTAAAAGACCCATTAAGCCCCAAGCCGTCTGAGAGGGAGTGGAGGGGCCCTTCCCTTTCATGGCGGGATTATCGTAAGAATCGCAGCGCTCTCCCCATCCGCCGTCAGGATTTTGCACCGATTTCAGCCATCGGAGCGACTTCTGAACATATTCGCTCTGCATGTTTTCTCCGATTGCGGCGAGTCCGCGCAAGACCTGCCAGGTACCATAAATGTAATTCACGCCCCAACGCCCATACCATGAACCATCCGATTCTTGTTCCTTTCTTAGATAATCGAGCGCTTTCCGGACGCAGGCATATGACTTGTCGTATCCGACATAACCCAGGAGCTCAAGCACGCGCCCCGTAATGTCCACGCTGGGCGGATCGATCATCGCGTTATGATCGGCAAATGGGATTTTTTCGAAAATGGATTTAACGTTGTCTCGGTCGAACGCGGCCCATCCTCCATTTTTACATTGCATGGACAGCATCCAGTTCAGCCCTCGAAGATACGACTTCTCGCGCTCCTGCGCCAAGTCATCATCGTACAAATGCACGTGCCGGAGCGCCAGGAGAACCATCGCCGTATCGTCCACATCTGGATAAAAATCGTTCTTAAATTCAAACGCCCAGCCGCTGATGGGAGCGGTAGGATTTTTAACCTGCCAATCTCCGCCGCGCCGGATTTCGTTGTCCACCAGCCACTGGGTGGCCTGCACCAAATTTGGATGGCCTCGGTGGAGGCCGGACTCCGCCAGCGCGATCACCGAAATCGCGGTATCCCACACGGGCGACAAACAGGGCTGCATCTCAAGCGTGTCGTCGCTATGATCGATCTCGTAACCTTCCAGCGCCTTCAACTGTCCCTGAACGTAAGGGTGGTTCTCCGGATAGCCCAGACATTCGAGAGCCATGATGGAATTGACGATCGGGGGAAATATCGCGGCCAACCCGCCCGAATTTTCGAAATGCTCGATCATCCATTTTTTTGCGAGGCCCAATGACCAGGTGCGAAAAAAATGCGGGCCCCTTCCTTCCATCACCTTAAAGAAGCTGTCCCAACCGAGGAAAAATTTCCGCCAGGAAAAAATTCCTTCGTTGGCCGGCGCGGGAGAACCGACCGCGACCCAACGCGGTTTGCCAACTTCGAACAATTCGTCTAATCTCGCCGAATCCTGCAGGACTTTCTTGGGCTGATGCGCCCAAACGATCGACAGGGGAATAACGATGCCGCGCGTCCAAGACGACATTTCGTAGATGTTGAAATAAAACCATTTTGGAAAGAGCATGAGTTCGGGAGGAATGGCCGGAACCCCTTTCCAACTGTAAAGCCCGAAGATCGCCATGTAAAATTTGGAATAGGAATTGACCTTGTGGATCCCGCCCAACTGCGCGATTTTCTGCCGGGCTTTTATCAGTTCTGGTTCATTGGGCGAGTGCCCCGCTACTTTGAGGGCCCAATAGGCCTTCACGGTCGCTGAAATCTCCGCGGGACCATTCTTGTAGTTGTTCCAACCGCCGTCCGGCAGCTGATGCTTCAAAATAAAGTTAGCGAGTTTGCGAACCTTGTCTTTTTTGCTTACGAGCCAGCCCATGTAGGCGTAAAGCGTGATGGTATCGGATTCTAATGTAGTGTCCGCCAGAAGGGGCGCGCACCAGTACCCCTGATCGGGGTCTTGCCGGTCGAGCAAAGACTGCTGCGCTTTGGAAATCACTTCGTCTAGAAGTTCAGTTTTAGTTTGCGCCGCCCAGGATCCGTTCTTCGCAAAACGGAACGGCCGGCTGGTCTCGGGATGGATAAAAACGCTGTCCCAATTCTTGGGTTTTACGAAAAGATTCGATCGGGATAGGGCTGGAATAATGCGGGAAGCGTTGCGTTCAAAAAGATCCGCTTGGACATAGGTTACCACCTCGTCCACCAGCTTTTTGACTTGCTCAACGCGCTCGAAACGGGGTTTGTTTTTGTTGTCCATCAGATGGAGATTTTATAAAAATCGCCCTCAATTGTCAAACTATTTCAACTCAGGTGCGATTCAGGAAAGATCGTTAGGTTTGGCATTAAATTCGTTCATGGCCGCTTCTACTCCGCGGTCAAAAGCCGCTTCAACCGCGCCCCGAGCCCTTTCAAAAACAGGCCCGATCATGGCTTGAGCTTCCTTAGAGTAACGGTCAAGAACAAACCGGGCAGGATCTTTCCCCAATGGCAGAGGACCCACCCCTAAGCGCAGGCGTGGAAATTCCTCTGTCTGTAGATGTTGAATAATGGATTTTAAACCGTTGTGGGTGCCCGCCGAACCCTTCTTCCGCACGCGAATGGTCCCGAGCGGAAGGTCAAAGTCATCGGTGACGATGAGGATTTTTTGGCTCTCGCAGGAAAACTTCTTCAGGAGTTCGAATACCGCTTCGCCCGAAAGGTTCATATAGGCTTTGAGCCGGACGAACGAAGGGGAATGTTCGGCGATGTCGAAATGCTTGTGAGAATGCCACTTTAATTGCTCCTGATCGGCCAGCCACTCTACGAACTCCCGACCGATGTTGTGCGGGGTGTGGCAATACTTGTCTTCGGGGTTTCCCAGCCCGATGATAAAACTAATGGGAGGTTCCAATTAAGGAACCGTCCGCTACTTCGCGGGAGCTTTGCCGCCCGCAGCCGGAGCCGCGCCTTTGGCTGGCGCCGCACCCTTTGCTGCCGCAGCCGGAGCCGCTCCGCCCTTGACAGCAACTGCCGCTCCTTCCTCGCCCTCTTCAGGTTTCTTACCTTTAGCGATAACTTCAGGTTCCGCCAAGCCCGTCGTGGTCGCAACCACAACTTCTTCCTCAGCGGCAGGCGCGACGACGTTAACGATCAGCAAATGCGGATCGACCGATAGTATCTGGACTCCCGGAATTTGCGCCACATCTCCCAGGTGAATGCCTTGCCCGAGCTGAAGGTTTGAAATATCAATGGTGATGGCTTCCGGAATGTCTTTGGGCAACGCCGCGATTTTGAGCGCGCGGGTAATGTGCTCCAAAATGCCGCCGCCAAGCTTTACACCCGGCGCTTCGCCCGTCAAGTGAACAGGGACCATGACTTCAATGGTCTCCGTCATGACGATCTTTTGAAAATCCACGTGCAGCAGTCCGCGGCTGATAATATCGCGTTGAATTTCCTTAATAATCGCGTTCGTCGATTTCTGATCTATTTTCAAATTGATGATCAGGTTCGAGGTCTGATGCTTGCCCAGGCTTTTCAAAAAAGATTTTTCCTGGATCTTAATCATTTCGGCCGGGCCCGTCGACGTCTTCTTGCTGACCTCCGAACCGTAAACCACCGCTGGAATCCAGCCGGACTTGCGCTGAGCTTTCAACTCGCCGTTCGAAACCAATTCTCTTTTTTCCGCTTCAACCGTAATCGTTTGCATCTTATTTACCTCTTTTTATTTAATTAAATTTATACGAAAAGTTCGCTGATGGAAGCGCCCGAGTGAATTCTCTCGATGGCTTCTGCTAAAAGCCGCGCGACTGACAATATCGTCAAATACTTCGGCTTCGATTGCTTTAATGGAATCGTGTTCGTGACCACGAGTTCGCTGATGGTGGACGCGCTCAACCGATCGAGCGCGGGTCCGGCCAAAATGGCGTGAGCGCAGCCCGAATAGACCGACTTTGCGCCCGCGCGCTTCAATGCTTCAACCGCCTTGCACAAGGTCCCAGCGGTGTCCACGATGTCGTCGATTAAAATCGCGTTCTTGCCGTTCACGTCCCCGACGATGTTCATGACCGCGGCTTCGCGAGGAGATATCCGCCGCTTGTCCACGATCGCCAGATCCGCGTCCAGACGCTTCGCGAAAGCCCGCGCGCGTTCCACTCCGCCCGCGTCGGGAGAAACGACTACTAGCTTGTCGGGCTCTTCCTGAACAAATGGTTTCTTCTTGAAATAATCCAAAATCACCGGATTCGTGTAAAGGTGATCGACCGGAATGTCGAAAAATCCTTGAATCTGTCCCGCGTGTAAATCCATGGTGAGCACGCGATCGGCGCCCGCCGCCTGGATTAAATTGGCGACCAGCTTCGCCGAAATAGGAACGCGAGGCTCGGCCTTACGGTCCTGGCGGCTGTAACCGTAATAAGGGAGCACCGCGGTGATGCGGTCCGCGCTCGCGCGCCGGAGCGCGTCCATGAGCAGCAGGAGTTCCATCAAATTGTCATTGGCCGGAAACGAGGTCGGTTGAATGATGAAGCAATCCGCGCCGCGAACGTTTTCTTCGATCTTCACTTCCACTTCGCCGTCGGGGAATTGCCCCACGAGCGCTCTGCCGAGCGGGATCTCGAGGATCGAACAAATCTCTTCGGCGAGCGGCATGTTCGCGTTGCCTGAAAAAATTTTCAGAATGGTAGAATCGTGCGCCATACGTTATCTCCTTTCGCAGCGCTCAAGGACGACTGACCTCGCAGCGCTTTTCACGTCCGTTTTTTCCGATTTTCCTTCGCCCAGCCTTTCTTCACTACCTGCTGCGAGCGCGCGATCGCAAGAGAATCTGAGGGAACGTTCTGCGTGATGGTTGAACCAGCCGCGATCAAAGCCCCCGCCCCTACCTGCACCGGCGCCACTAAATTCACATTTGAACCGACGAAAACATCCGAGCCGATGAGCGTCCTGTGTTTGTGCTTCCCGTCATAATTACAGGTGATGACCCCCGCGCCCACGTTCACTCTGTCGCCCAGCGTCGCGTCGCCCACATAAGATAAATGCGACACTTTGCTTCCAAGCCCGAGCGTCGAGTTCTTCATTTCCGAAAAATTTCCAACGCGCGCGCCCGCTTTGAGCACGCTTCCGGTCCGCAAATGAGTATAGGGCCCCACCTGCGCCCTCTCCCCGATTTTGGATCCGTACACGAAAGACGCGCGAATCGTCGCGTTTACTCCGATTTCAGAATCTTCAATGTAAGAGTTGGGCCCCAGTTTTGAACCCGATCCAACCCGCGTTTTTCCAACGATCATCGTGCCTGGCAAAACGACCACATCCGCGCTCAAATGGACTTCTTCGCCGATGTGGCTCGCGCCGGGATTTAAAATCGTCACGCCTTTTTTCATCCAACCCGTCTGGATGCGCTTCTGCAAAATCTGCTCGGCATCGGCAAGTTCCACTCGGCTGTTCACTCCCAGAGTTTCCGATGCGCCATCATAGGTGTACTGCCCAAAAGTTTCCATCGGATAGCCCTTCGAATAAAAATATCCGATGACGTCCGTCAGGTAATATTCCTTCTTCGCGTTATCGTTTTTGAGCTGGGGCAGCGCTTCGAGCAACTTCTTCGCGTCGAAACAGTAAATCCCTGAGTTAATTTCCCGAATCTGCTTTTCATCGCCCGAGGCGTCCTTCTCTTCGACAATTCGTTTGAAGCGATAGGACGGGTCGCGCACGATGCGTCCATATCCGAAGGGGTTGGCCACCTGAGAAGTTAACACGGTGGCCGACATCCCGCTGCTAGCGTGAAATTGATATAGAGCTTTGAGCGTTTCGGGCGCGATGAGCGGAGTGTCGCCCGATACGATCATGATGTGCCTCACTTTTTTCGAAACACACTTTTTAATCCAATTCGTTGCCTCGCGAACCGCGTGGCCCGAACCCCGCTGCTTCTTCTGCCAAACGAAATCTGTTTTTATTTGGGGCGCGACCGTTTCCTGAATGAGCTTGCCCGCGTGTCCCACCACCAGCCCCACCTGCGCGGGACCCGAAGCCCTCACCGCGCGCAACACGCGCAGCACCATGGGCACTTCGCAAACCGGATGCAACACTTTCGGGAGGGACGAAATCATCCGCGTCCCCTGCCCTGCCGCCAGAATTAATACGCCAAAAGCCATTATGCCGTCCGCCTTAAGGTTGAAGCCAAAGCTCCCGGGCATGGACTCGAACCATGAATGGGAGATCCAAAGTCTCCTGTGTTACCATTACACCACCCGGGAATCCGGTCAAGGTTCCAATGATACCAAAAATTACTCGCTGGCGCCCGGCCGGGAAGGCGGCAACTCCTGCGGATTCTTTTTCAGCTCTTCGCCGTAAACCGCAAGGACCCTATCTTCCAATTTTTTTCGAAAATCCTGATTGATGGGATGGGCAATGTCTTTATGCGTGCCGTCGGGCAGTTTTCGCGACGGCATGGAGACCAAAAGCCCTTTCTCCGTTTGCACCACGCGGATGTGCCGAACCACGAAACAGTCGTCAAAAGTGACCGTCACGTAAGCTTTAAGTCTTTCTTCGTTTCTGAGGCTGACTCGAACTTCGGTGACTTCCATAGTCGTCCTCCTTCGAGAACAAGGATGCTCGTATCAAAAATGCCAGTTGTGAACTATGGGGTACCGACGCTAAACTGAACGAACGACCCAGGCTTTGCCTAAAGAAGGATCTAAAGCGCTCACTATCTTCCCGCCCGCTTTCTTCGATGAGACTAACCCGAAAAGAGCCGAGCCTGATCCGGAAAGGCCCGCGGCATGCGCGCCCTCCGACAACAAAAATTGTTTTATTTTCGCAAGTTGGGGATGTTTTTGAAAGACCACGGATTCGAACGCGTTATAGAGATGTTTCCCCCACTCTCCGGCGGATTTTCCTTGACGAACCAGACGGCTCATTTTATGAATTTTAGGTCGATTAGTCAACCCGTCATCGACGGAAAGCCCCGCCAGTTTTCCCCATCCGCGAGACTCGTCCAGCCAGCCGTACACGTCTTTGGTCGAACAACCTACGGGAGGTTTAACCACGACCGCCCAAAACTGTGGCGTCCGAGGAATCCTCTGGATCTTTTCGCCAATTCCCTCAGCCAGGGCGCAACCGCCCTGAAGGAGGAAAGGCACGTCCGCGCCGCAGGCTTTCGCAATTTTATTCAGGCGCCGATCAAACCCCGAGGGCTTTTTTCCGATAAAAAGTTTCGAAAGCCCGTTTAAGGCCGCCGCCGCATCGGAGGAGCCGCCGCCCAACCCCGCCTGAATGGGGATATTTTTTTCAAGCGTTATTTGGACCGGCGCTTTCACTTTAAATTCTTTTAAAAAAAGATCCGCCGCTTTCCAAACGATGTTGGATGAGTCGGGGGGACAAAGCGCCAATGATCCTCCATCGCCGAGCACGGTTAATTTTATGCGGGATGAATTTTTGGAGTTTTTCTTGATCTCGAGCAGGTCGTAGAGGCTGACCGTCTGAAAGATCGTCTCAATCTCGTGATAGCGGTCGGGCCGCAACCCCGAGACTTCCAAGAACAGGTTGATCTTGGCAGGCGCCAAAACCTTCATTTTTCCTTGCCGATCTCAAAAATTTTGTTTTCGATTTTATCGATAGAGAGCTTGGGAAATTCCAGGGTGATTTCCCGCGCCGTTTTTTTATTTCCCTCAACCGATGAGTAATGGATCCGCATTTTCTGAGGAAGCCAGATGTCTTGAACCTGCTGGTACCGCTCAACCTCAATCGCGTAGCCGGGCGCCTGAAGCGCCACGACGCGGCCCTGTTTTTCAATTTCCAAACTGGAGGCGGCCAAGGTTACGAAGTAGCTCTTTCGGCGGTCGGACACCTGCGCGTCAACGTTTTTGAATGGCTGAAGGAGTTCGCCGTTCAAAAATGACGCGACGGTCTGTAAAATCCAACGCGTCTCATCGGGCAAATCTTTTTCGATTTCAGGAGGAAAAACGCTCCAGGTCGTTTTTTTGCCGTAGTGATAGCGAAGCACGGCGAAAGGCAGGGAATAGGGGTTCATTAAATCGACGCGCAGATCTGTCGAAGCGATGGTTGAGCTCTTGAGCGGCTCAAATTTCCGGACGTAAAAAAATCCGCGCGCCTGGCCTTCGGAAGAAGACGGGATCAGCGTACCTTCGGCCCGCAAAAACAGAGCGCCGGAAATGTAAGTGGCCTTCAGCAAATCCTGGGAAAATTTTTCGAGGAGCATCCGGGCGGGAGATCCTGGCACCATTTTAGCGTAAAGCTTCTCCAGTTTTTTCTGAACCGGCTTGTTGTCCGAATCCAGCTCAAACGATTTTTGATAGTTCAGCGCCGCGGACGCCTCATCGTTCTGCGCCGAATAACAGTCGGCTAAATGCTCGAAGATAATCGGGTCGTTCATTTTTTGTGACGCCTGTTTCAGCTGCCGAACGGCGTCGTCGATCCGCCCCTCGCGAAAGTTGAGCCAGCCAAGCGAGTCCAGATAAGCGGGGTTGTCGGGATCGATCTCCAGCGCCCGTTCAATATATTTGCGCGCTTCACCGAGGCGTTCGTTCCGGTCAACCATGCTGTAGCCCAAATAATTGAGAGCCGAAGTGTTATTGCGGTCGAGGCGGATGGCTTCCTTAAAAATGGGCTCGGCCTCTTTCCATTTTCTGATAGAATCCAAGGCAACGCCCAACTGGAAATGCGCCTGACTGAAATCGTTTTTAAGGGCGATCGATTTCCGAAAAATCTTTGCGGCCTTCGAATAATCTTTCAGGTCCATATAGGCGAGGCCCAAAAAATAATGGAATTGGGAACTATTGGGATCTCGCTTCACGATCTCCCGCAGCGTTTTCGTGGCGTTCTTCCCGTCGCCCAAATGGCTGTAAAGGCTCGCGATTCGGATCAGAAGCTCGGCGCTCTGATTCTCGTCGTGCGCTTGCCGATAATATTGGAGCGCTTTGGCCCACTCCTTTTTATTCTCATACACGATGCCGAGCCATAATTTCGCTTCGATCGGCGCGGCGGGGTTGTCTTTAAACACTTCGAGCAGGTTCTCGATATTATTGAAATCTGATTTCTGCGCGTAGAGCAAAACAAGTTGAATGCGCAGCGCCAGGTTTTCAGGCATTTTCTGGAGCGCTCGCTCATAGTAAGGAACGGCCGCTTCCGTGAGACCTGCGCTTTCCTTCATCTGCCCGAGCAGCACGAGCGACGGCACCGATTCGCTGTCGAGCTGTATCACCTTTTCGAACATCTTTCGCGAGGATTCGGGCTCGCCCATCTTTTGATAAATGAGCCCGAGCGAGTAATACGCTTCCGTCGCCCCGGGATTGATTTTAACGAGCTTCTGAAGGCTCCTGATCGCTTTCGCGGGTTCGTCGTTCATTTGCATGCTGGCAAGGTTGAGCAGCGCTTCTTCATGAGTTGGATAGTCCTTGAGGACTTTTTCGAGCACAAGGATCGCCGCGTTTTGCTGCCCCATCATGTTATGGATGCTCGAAAGAAGTAAATGCGCGTCGGTGTCTTTGGGGTTCGCCTGTACGAAAGCCTGGGCATCTTCAAGCGCTTTGGATGGATTTCCCATCTTGAGGTAAAGGTTAGAGCGCTGCCGGTAAATGGTGGAAGCGGAGGGCTCCAGTTTCAGAGTGCGGTTATATTCCTTGAGCGCCTGATCAAATTCGCCGTGGCGTTCAAGCAAGAGGGCGCTTAAAAAATGAGAGTAGACGCGCGGGTCGGAGGGGCCCGCAAAAACCTCTTCGGGAGCTTCAATCTTTTCTTCCTTGGCGGAAAGAAGGGCGGGAGCGATTAAGAACAGCGCGAACCAATAAAAATACCGGCGAGTCATAGCGACTTCTCCATCAATATAGCGTCAGATGAAACTCGATCGGAGTCTTTCTTATCGTCGTAGAAATTTTTTCGATATCCCACTTCGCGGAAACCGAACTTTTGATAAAGCGATTCGGCGGCGCCATTACCCTTGCGAAATTCCAATTCCATTTTAACGCAGCCGCGGCCGCGCGCGACATCCAGCAAGTGTTCAACCAAAAAAGTAGCGATCCCTTTGCGGCGGTGCTCAGGCAAAACCGCGACTTCGAGCAGCTGAGCCACTTGCGCGACCTGCCACATCACCGCGAACGCGACCGGTTCGCCGTGCAGGTGCACCACGCGGCTGATAGAAAAAGGAATTTCAAGTTCGCGCTCAAACTGCGCATGGTTCCAGGACGACGGGTTAGACGCGGCATCGATCACTACGAGCCGCGAAATATCTTCCGTGGAAATCGGCCGGATATGAAACGACCCGCGCGGAGCGCCCGGCTGAACCCATTTATTAGAAAACATCGGGTTCCGATTATATCATTTTCGTCCCGCCGCACCAGATTCCTCGCCGCGCCCCCTCGATTTTGCTAGAATTGTCGAGTGCCGGACCGAAAACCCCGCGAAGCGGTCCCTCGAGCGAAGCGAAGCGGATTCGAAGCCGTTAAGCATTTTGGATGGGTACTCTCACATTAATTAAAAGGAATGAGAAAAGAGTGTTTGAGGTTTTGATCGAGAGCAAATTTTCCAGCGCTCATTTCTTGCGCCAATATCACGGCGCTGACGAGCCTTTGCACGGACACAATTGGCGGGTACAGGTTCGTTTTTTAGGTGAAAAACTGGTCGAACCCGAACAGTATTTAATCGATTTCGTCGAAGCGCAAAAAATTCTAGACGGGATACTGATTAGAATCGACTATAAGAACATCAATGAGGTTCCGCCGTTTAACAATTTGAATCCGTCCGCGGAAAATATCGCGAAATGGATTTACGATGAGTTTAAGTCCGCGCACCCAATGCTGCCGCCCTCCAAAGTAACGGTTTGGGAAACCGAATCAGGAGCCGCAAGCTTCTGCGGCACTCTAAAAGATTAACAAAGGAATCCGACAATGACTACCGCTCCCCACATATACCTTAAATCGCGCGACGACGAGCGCCTGCTCGCGGGGCATCTCTGGATTTTTTCGAACGAAATCGACAGGATCGAGGGCTCCGTTAAACGGGGAGACCTTATTGGCGTATACTCCCACCGCAAGAAGTTTCTGGGGCGCGGATTTTACAATCCTAAATCGCTGATTGCCGCGCGGCTGCTCACGGTCCGCGACGAACCCATCGACGCCGCGTTTTTTTCCAAAAAAATGGAAACCGCGAAAGCCCTGCGCGAATTCATTCGCCCGGGAGAAAACACCTACCGCCTGATATTCGGCGAGTCCGACGGTTTTCCAGGCCTCGTCATCGACCGGTTTGAAAATTGTTTCGTGATCCAGTCCTATTGCCTGGGCATGGACGTTTTATTGCCGCAAATTCTAGTCGCCCTGAAAAAACATTTTGAACCCGAAACGATCATTCTTAAAAACGACAGCGCCGTCCGCGAGTTTGAAGGCGTTAGCCAGGAAGTGAAAGTCATCGAGGGCAATCTCACGCCTCCCGTTCAAATCAACCTAAAAACAGAATCCAAAAATTTGAGCGTCTTTTTTGATCCCATCGAAGGGCAAAAGACAGGTTATTTTCTGGATCAAAGGGAAAACAGGGAGCGCCTGGCGGAATTCTGTAAGGGCAAAAAAGTGCTCGACTGTTTTTCTTATGTGGGAAGTTTTGGGCTTCACGCGGCGGCAGCGGGGGCCAGCGAAGTGGTTTGCGTCGACTCATCGGCGAAAGCCTGCGAGCTTGCGCAAAAGAATTTTGGGGCCAACGATCTCCAGGCCGAGATTTTACACAGCGACGTTACCGAAGCGCTGGAAAGCTTTCGCAAGGAAAAGTGCGAGTTTGACGTAGTTGTCCTTGATCCACCGGCTCTGGCGAAATCGAAGAAGAATCTCTTTGGAGCCATCAGGAAATACGGGCAGCTAAACGCGGCGGCTCTTAAGGTTTTGAAAAAGGGCGGAATTTTATGCACCTCTTCCTGCTCTCACCATGTGCATCGGGCGGAATTCATTAAGATGCTGGGAGAAGCGGCAATAGAGGCGGGCCGAAACGCTAAAATTCTGGAGATCCGCGGACAATCCCAAGACCATCCCATTCACCCATCCATGCCCGAAACGGAATATTTAAAGTGCGTCATCGCGAGAATCGATTGAATGTTTAAAACCATCCAGCAAATTCACTTCATCGGCATTGGGGGTTCGGGGATGTCCGGCATCGCGGAAGTACTCTTAAACCTGGGCTATAAAGTCACGGGTTCTGATTTGAAATCGACCGACGTTACGGAACGACTGGCTCGATTGGGAGCCAAAATTTTCTACGGCCACCGAGCCGAAAATGTGGGAAGAGCGCAGGTCGTAGTAACTTCAACCGCGGTCCGGAATGAAAACCCTGAAGTGATCTGCTCCCGCGAACATAAAATTCCCGTGATCCCGCGCATCGAAATGCTGGCCGAAATCGCGCGCCTCAAGTACACCATCGCGGTAGCCGGCACTCACGGTAAAACCACCACGACTTCCATGATCGCCGCGATATTGCAGGAAGGCGGGCTAGACCCTACCTTCATTGTGGGCGGAAAGGTGCTTCACCTCCAAAGCGGCGCGAAAGTCGGCCAGGGAGACTTCATGGTCGCCGAAGCCGATGAGTCCGACGGTTCGTTTTTAAAACTGTCCCCCACGATCGGCATCATTACGAACATCGACAACGATCACCTTGATTATCACAAAACTTTCAAAAATTTAAAAAAAGCTTTCGTTGAGTTCGGCAACCACATCCCGTTTTACGGATGCATGATCGTCTGCCTCGAGGACCCGCAGGTTCAATCCATTTTGCCCGCGCTGAAACGGCGGGTCGTGACCTATGGGTTTAGCGCCAACGCCGATTACGCCGCGACCAAAGTGAAGGGCGATGCGTCGGGAAGCCAATACACCCTGATGCGAAACGGGAAGGAATTGGGCCGCGTCCACTTGAAAGTTTCCGGCAAACATAACGTGCTGAACTCTCTGGGAGCTTTCGCTTGCGGCGCGGAAATACACATCCCTTTTGATAAAATCGCGCGCGCGCTCGCCGGCTTTGAGTCGGTTGGGCGCAGACTGGAAATGAAAGCCACGAAAAACGGCGTCATTTGGATTGACGATTACGGCCACCACCCGACAGAAATCCGCGCGACGCTCTCGGCCCTCCGTGAAAAATTTCCGAAGAAAAAACTGGTCGTGTTGTTCCAACCGCACCGATACAGCCGCACTAAAATTTTACAGAAAGATTTTGGACTCTCCTTCAAAGATGCCGACGAGGTCCTTTTAATGCCCATTTACGCCGCAGGAGAACCTCCCATTGCGGGCGTTTCATCCAAAAACTTAGTGCCGCTCATTAAAAAGACCGGCGCCAAAGTGACCCTTTTAAACGGTGATGCGCTTCCCATCATAAATAAACACATCACACCTGAAACCGTTTTCCTAACGCTCGGTGCGGGAGATGTCTGGAAAACTGGAGAAAAACTCTTCGGTTTGGTAAAATAACGCTTCGGTTTTTGACCTAATATCCGATTTACGCGCCCATCGACTAGCGGTTAGGTCACGTCCCTTTCAAGGACGTAACACGGGTTCAAATCCCGTTGGGCGCGCAGATTTTAATGAACCGTTAAGGAAACACCCATGATCAAATATTCACAATGGATCCTGCTCTCAGCGCTAGTTGTCACGACCGGATGCGATAGACTGCGTTCATTAACGGAGAAAGCGGGCGCAGCCGCCCCGGCCCCGCAATCAACCCCGTCTCCCACTGATAAAGTTATCGGCGATGGAATGACTCAGCAGGATGCCGAAGATTTGGCAAGGAAATTCGTTGAGAAAAGCAAGGAATCGAATCAGGCCGCTGATCAGTTAGCCAACCAATAAACCGCAGGAATACTAAAACGATCCACCTACTTTAAGGAAATCTACAATAAGGTCGTGTATTCGTTAATAAAACATAAGTGAGTTGATTTATCAATATAATTTAGTATTTTTATTTCGGCACACTCCTTGAAATTCCAGTCCATTGGGGGTATACTTCCCGTATTCGTGCTCCTAGGGTCCATGCGTTTTATGGGGGTGGTTCCATGTACGAAACGATCATACTTGCAGTTGCCTGTCTGTCGGCGCCGCTCTTCGCGAAATACGCCGGCTACGAAATTCATAAAAAGCCCTATGACATGGTTGGAGTAGGAGGGTTGTTCTTCCTTCTGGCAGCCGCATTTTCGCTCGGACCCTTGAAAGTCGAGTTCATGTATAACATCGCGGTGACCGGATCTATCGCCTCTCATGTGCTGGGCTGGCTGATGGTCATCATCGGCGCGTTCCGAGCAACCATCGATGTGCTAATGGAAAAAGACGTCACAGTAACGCAGGATGATAACGGAGAGGAGATGGACACCGATCATCGCCGTTCACATCACACCCACCACAGGGTGCGAAAAATCCAAGTTCATTAACGAGATGTTTTAAGGAATGAAGGTGAAGTAGGTCGGACCGATGCGGAGGCCATGAAGCCAGGCGGGCGGCACCGCGTGAAGCGCGATAACAGCGAGCCAGCCATGTGAAAGAGCGATCACGTAAAGGTTCGGGGCTTTGATATAGGACAGACACCAGAAAAATCCGCCGATAAAACAAAATAGGACCAAAACGGGGTTGGGCCAATGAATCAAAGAAAAAAACGTCGCGCTCAACAGGGCGGCAGGGATCGGCTTCGGAAGCACGCGAGACACTCGGCGCGTCAGAAAAGTCTGGATTCCAATCTGCTGCAAAAACGCCCAAAACACGTATTCACACACGCGCATCATGAATTTCCCGTCGTAATTGAAATTATTTAAACTGAGCGCGAACACGGCCAGGAGGATCGTCGCGACCAGCGTGAACCAAACCAAAAGTGAGAGAGATTTTAAAAAATTTTCCCAGTCCAAACTGAACTCCGGAAATTTTTTCTGGTCCAACGCGATGCAAAAAATAGGAAATCCGACGCAGACGCCCCAGAAGAAAGCGGCACGGAGCCACTCGGGAGAATGTCGCTCGAGGTACCAAATATAAAAAAAGATGGATAATAGCTCGAAACCCACCTGGAACGCGGATCGCCTCCGAATGGATAAGGAATTCAAAGTCGCGCTTTCCTTGTATATCGTATTGCTAGTCTTATCAACTATACTCCTCCAGTTTTTAGCAAAAATTGTTTTCCTGACGCCCGCCTACATTTCCGGATTTTTCCCCTTCGCGTTCCTTCTGCTGCCTTATATTCTATTCAGCTCCGGTTTTTTTACGTCCCTATATCGGGAGAAAATGGGCGGAAGCATCGTTCGCAAAATTCTTTTCCCTGCGTATTTGGTTCTCATTTATAGTATCTTTAGCTCCCTCGCGTCAAATTTCAGTTTCGAGCTCCTAATCAAATTGCTGGTCTGGTTTTTCGGGCCCTGCCTCGTTTACGCTTTCGGCACGCCGCCTTCTGATGAAATTTCCGTTAAGGACATTATGGTCGCCCTCATGCTGTGGCTGCCCATCGAATTTGGAAAGTTGGCCGGCTTTGACATTGTATTTAATAAGGACATTACCATTCCAGCACTTCCGTTCGCAGCGCCCGCATTCGGACTCTATCTTTTCGTGATTTTACGAAATTTACCTGATGTAGGATTTTCTTTCAAGCTGAAAGGTAATGACTTCCTGATGGCGGGCCTTGGGATTTTGATGCTGGTGCCGCTTTTGATTCCGCTGGGGACCTCTATGGGCTTCATTCGCTTCGCGACGTTAGACCTCACCGTTTGGAAAACGCTTGAACTCCTGCTTGGGATATACTTCATGGTGGCCATCCCCGAGGAACTACTTTTCCGAGGCATCATCCAAAATTTGCTCACCAGATCGTTCCTTGGAAAAAAGGGCAAGTTAGTACCGTTAACGATTGCAGCGGTAATTTTCGGGCTGTCTCACTGGAATAATTTCAATCCGCCCGACTGGCGGTACGTCATCCTCGCTTCCGTCGCAGGTATGGTCTATGGATTCGTTTACATTCGCACCGGAAAAACGACCGCTTCGGCCCTCGTCCATTGCGGCGTCAATTTCCTTTGGGCCGTCCTCTTCAAAGACACTTCCGGCTGACTCCTTGAAAAAAATTCTCGTTGCGTTTTTCATCTTGATTTTTAGCCGGAACTTTCTTGGCGCGACCCATCAATTTTGGGCGGGCGCAGCCGAGATCACCATTACCCCCACCGTTGAAACATTCTCGGACTCCAATAAAAATAACCGATACGACGCGGGCGAACCGTTTGAAGATCTGAATAAAAATGGTAAATGGGATCCGGTTTGGCTGGCGGGGTACCGCGGCGGGCGGTACGCGACGGGCAAACAGGGCGATATCTGGGCCAAGGCGCTGGTCTTAAAGACGAAGGACGCTTCCGTGGTTTTCGTAGCACTCGATTTAATCGGGTTCATGTTTGACGAAGCGGACAAACTGAAAGAATCCGCTTCGGCCAAGTTCGGCATTCCGAAAAACCACGTTTTTATCGCGAGCACGCACGACCATTCAGGGCCCGACACTCTCGGTATTTGGGGCGACAACGGTCAAAGCGGCAAAGATCCGGCTTATCTGGAATGGTTGAGGACGCGCGTCATGGGATGCGTCACGGAAGCGATGGATAAGCAAAAACCCGCCAAAGTTATTTTCGCTAAAATGCATTATCCCAATCCGATCGACGATCCGCGCCCGCCGCGGGTGATCAACGACTTGTTGATGTCCTTCCGAGCGGTAGACGCGGAAGGTAAAACGATCGGCACGGTCGTCAACTACGCGATGCACGCGGAGGTTTTAAACGAAAACAATCATTTGATCACGCCCGACTATCCCGGAACGCTGCGCCAGGTGCTCGAACAGCACTTCGGCGGCATCGCACTTTTTTTCGCGGCGGACATCGGAGGGATGCAAACGCCCAAAGTCATTTTCCACACATTCCGAAAGGCCCGAAAACTGGGTAAAGCTCTGGCACGCAAAGTTATCCAATCCTATAAAAATCAGCAGCCCGTGGAAATCGATCAACTTTCGGTGAAGACCCAAAGCATTTTATTCCCCATTCAAAACCCACGGTTCGCGGGCGAGATCCAGAAAGGACTGTTTGGCGAAACAGCCAATTTAATCCAAAAACAAAACGATCAGATTTTCCTGCCGGCCGAGGCGGGCGTCATCCGGCTGGGACCGGCGATGATCGCGACAGTCCCGGGGGAAGCGTTTCCCGAACTGGGACATAAAATCCGCGACAAGATGAACGCCGAGTATAAGTTTATGATCGGACTCTGCAATAACGAAATCGGATACATCGTTCCTAAGGAACAGTGGCATTGGGATTGGTATGAAGAATCCATGTCGCTCGGACCCGAAACGGAACCCATCCTGCTCGACGCCTTCGATAAACTCCTCGCCAAATAACCGCGTCGCCTTCGCTTACAGGCGCTCATTTCCAACCAGTCGCATCTCAAAAAATATATAATAGCGGTATCATGATCGACTCCAAAAAACTGCGGGAAAACCCCTCCCTCTTAACTGAATTACTTCAACGAAGAAACATCGAAAACCCGTGGAAGCCAGGGTCCAACGGTATGGATGTCGCTCAATTTATTAAGTTGCAGGAAGAACACCTTTCGATTTTACGGGAAATTGAAAACCTGCGCACTCGCCGCAACCAGATCGCCGAAGAATTTCCGAAGATCAAGAAAAGCGGCGGGGACACCGGCGCGCTCTCCAAAGAAGTCGACGCGCTGAAAGAAAAACTGTCCGCCAACGAAAAATCATTTTCCGAGTTGGAAGCCCAAGTTAACGACGCGCTCCTCCG
>JANLTE010000176.1:0-2370 GCA_031362785.1 Elusimicrobiota bacterium | reverse complement strand
TTCGGTCGTTGTTGGAATGTCCGTAGTAATTCTTACTTTGAAGTGAATTTGACATGCTGTTGTGCAGTTATTGTATCAAAAAAGGAAGCTACTACCGAGTATGTTGTTGTCAATCACTACAGTCTACTCTGATGATTGATGTTTGTGTTGGTTGTGGTGATGTTTGTGATGCGCGTGTCGCATCCATGGCATTCTCCAAGCAGCGGACATGCATAAAATGTGACCGTTGTTGAAAACTAAAAACCGGTCCTTGAATGCCTCAGTCACTCCGCCCGTTCCCTCGCCGACGTCGACGATGTTGTTTTGTTCAAACTCGTTGTGATTTAAAAACAGGAAAAAGCTCGATCGTTGAGGGATGGAAATCCCGAGCTTAGGCGTGACCGAAGCGTAAGCCCGCTCCAGCGCTTGAGAAGTGAATTGCAGAATTTTTTCGGCGCCCGAGTAATAGTAAATATTGAAGTGCTGGCTCTGAGCCACTTTCCAGGTGAACTTTTTAGATATCAGTTTATTTTGTGACGCGCAATGCGCGAGGGATGAAAGCTGGAGCAGGCTTAAGCCAAACAGGAGTCCCAGCCGGGAGGGCTTCATTTATTTTATTTTCAGCAATTTCTTAAGGTTCTTGATTTTGTTTTTAGCGGTCGAGTTTTTGGGCGCGGCGGCCGATAACTTCACGTAGAAATCGAGCGCCTTCTCGTTCTGGTTCAAATTCTCATAGCCGACGGCCAATATTTCGAGGAGCGCCGGGGCGTTCGAATCGCGCTGAACCTCGGTTTCGGCCGTTTGCGTCGCTTTTTGCCAATCTTTCTTCCGGTAATAAAGCTTCGAGAGCGTGAACATCACGCCTTCGGGAAGTTCAGCGCTCAAACTCCTGGCGCGCTCCAAATAAATGACCGCCTGATCTTCCAGCTTTCCCACTTCGGACGCTTCCTCAGGAGCGAGCTTGGCTTTTTTGCTTTGGATCAGTTCCGCTTTCTTTTGATATGCGAGCCCGCAATTAACGATGGAAGTTAAATCTTTGCCATTTTCTTCAATCATCGAGAGATAGCGAGAGATCGATTCGTCCCACTTGTCCATCCGGAAAAGAAGCCGCGCCAAGCGCAACCGGATTTCATGATCGTCGGGTTCATGGTTCAAAAACCGCTCATACTGCCTCTGAGCTTCCTCAAAAAGGGAGATGTTCTCATAGAGTACGCCCGAATAATAAAATATCCGCTCGTCAAAAGCGCCCCCTTTCCTCGCCGCGTTTAACGAGTTCAAAGCGTCCGCGTAATGGTCCGGCCCCATCCAATAGTAAACGACGCCTCGGTCTACGAGCGATTCAAGATCGTTCGGATTTTTGGAAAGGTCTTCCTCCTTATTTTTAAGCAGGGATCGGAGTTTAGATTCTGAGGGAGGGGGTTCGTTCAGGCGCGGAAAAAATTGGTTGTTCAACAGCCTCTGGGCGAAGAAAACGATCAGGCCCAGGGCTAAGGCGACGACGATGGAACGGCGAAAGACGGGGTTCAAAACAAATACGGACGAAAGGACTTCGGTCTAATCGAACAAATCGCCTAACGCGGGGCCTCGGCTATTGCCCGAATACTTCTTGACCGCCGCGCGCTGTAAATCTCTCTCAAGCTGCCGGATGGAAATGTGAATCTTTCTGTCCTTGGCTTCCACCAAAATAATTTTACCCTCAACTTCCTGCCCAGCTTTTAAAATGTCCGAGGGCTTCTCAAATTTTTCTGACGAAATTTCGTTGAACGGAACAAAGCCCTCCACGTCCGGTTCAATTTCGACCACGGCGCCGGAATCGCTCACCTGGGTCACGACGCCCTTCACCATTTTGCCTTTGGAATAAGTTTCAAACGGGTTGGGCCGCAGCTGCTTTAAGCCGAGAGAAACTTTCTCCTTCTGCGCTTCGATCTCCATCACTTTCGCTTCGATCTCCTGCCCGACTTTTAAAACGTCTTCCGGGTGGCGGATCCTCTTGGACCATGAGAAATCGGAAATATGGATGAGCCCTTCCATCCCGGCATCGAGCCGAGCGAACGCGCCGAAGGGAACCAATGAGGTAACGGTAACTTTCACCGTGCTGCCTACGGGATAATTCAGCATTAAGCTGTCCCAAGGGTTTTCACCCACGCGCTTGAGTGAAAGAGAAATTTTTTCCTTCTCGCGGTTTACGGAGAGCACTTTGACGTCTAAAATCTGCCCGACTTTAAAAATGTCTTTCGGATTTTGATTTTCTTGCTTCCAGGATATTTCGGTCTGGTGGAGCAGCCCTTCGACCTGCGGGACTAGCTCCAAAAACACGCCGAAGTCCGTGAAAGACGTGATTTTCCCTTTGACGATGGACCCCGCGGGAAACTGCGACTCGACGCTCTCCCA
>JANLTE010000193.1:0-2404 GCA_031362785.1 Elusimicrobiota bacterium | reverse complement strand
CCCTCAGACCTTTCATGATGTCGTTCGTCGCATTGATCTTTAACACCGCGTTTAAGGAATACCACAGGACGAACCAAACCTGTTTCTCGCTCAAACCCGTAATGTCTAGCATGTGCGGATTGAAAGTGACGAGTTGGACGCTGCGGTTCGCGTCGAAACGCTGGTTCATCCTGCCGAGCATCGCATCGAGGAACGCTTTCACATGGATCACGCCGGAGGGATCCATTAACGGAGCGTTGCCTCCCAGCGCCTTCAATTTACGCAGATCGCTTTGATGGACCAGCTGAATTTTCCGATCGGACGCCGATTTATTCAACTCCTCGTTTAATCGCGCAAGACCGGGACTCTGCGCTCCGAGTTTCCTTTGCTCGACAATTTGCCGAGTCACGATCCGTTTCAACTCTGCTATTGCGGTACCGGCATCTTTTCCGATGTCTACGATCATCCAGGTCAAGCGGCCCTCGGTCTCGCTTCCAAGCTCAAGCCCCACCGTTTCAAGGAACCCCTCGCTTTTGATCACGGCGCCGCGGCCGTCGACCATTTGATACGCCAGGTCAACATCTTTGCCGGGTTCCTGCGGCTGAACATTTTGCGCGAGGGCCAGGAGACTCAGGAAAGATTCCTTCCACGCTTCGCTTAAATGTTCGCCCGTTTCCCTCAAGGCCTGCTGATCGAATCCGTTGATGATCAGGGAAGCCACGCGGGCGGAAGATCCCGCTTTTTGGCGGTCAAAAGTTGCAGCAGTAAACGCAAACCGTTCGGGATAATTCAGGAACCCCCCGTTTGATCGATCCTTGAGCTGCTCCTGCCGCTCCGCGATTAAGAGTTGCAGAGACCGGACCGCGGGAGCCGCTTGATCGAATTGTCTTTGGGAAGCCAACAGGACGCTGCCATCGGCAATGAGCGCCACGGCTTTGCGGATCTCGCTCGCGCTCACAACACCTTCCTGCCTGGAACTTTCTACACCGCCAGCCGATAAAATTCCAAGGTTCGTGATGATCCGATCCATTTGCGCCGAAAGCCGAGTATTCGCCCCATCAGCGGTTAGCTCATCCAGCAGCGGACTCACCGGCGGAAGATCTTGAACTCCCAACCCCGTTGCCAGAGACGGAGAGCCGCTCAACACGCTCTTCACGCGCCTCCAACTCTGCTCCAATCCGCGGGTTAAGGAATTCGAGGAGATAGACGTCACCAGTCCCGCAACCATGAAATTCTGGGCGTCGAGGCCCATGGCCGCGGAATGAGAATTGGATCCCATGAACCGCGATACTATTTCAACCAACAATGCCACGAAAGGCAGCGCCAATATCGCCATGGGTAGAATGGTCCCGATGCTAGGCCCGCGATTGTTGCCTAAAATTCCCGGAGTCAAGCGTTCAGCGGTGCGGTTGTAGCGCAAAAGATCGTCAGCGAGCAATTTATTGCCTCGATAAGTCTCCAATGTGATCCACAATTCGTCATCAGTGATATCCGCAATGTCGCGCCCCTGATCTATCGCCATTTGCTCGCGGGCTGTCTGTACGGCTGCTGGTGGCAGGTCCCATTGCTTGGTGGAGAGGAAACGCAGCTCAGCCAAAGCGGCGCTCCGTTGTTCGGGAGTCATGGAAGCGTAATTTCGAACCGGGAAATTCCGCGCGCCGCGCACGCCGACCGCCGCAATTTTGATGGTCGGATCGACGAGTCCGGTGGACTGCCACATGTTGGTTTCGCGTTTAACAGTGGCTCCAGCTCCTTCATTTTTCGCGGGCTTCACATCCAGAATGCTCGGAAAATTCCGTCGCCCGCGCTCCGCGATCGCTTCCCTGCCCGACTGATCGGAGGATCGCAACTCATTGATAAAATCATCATCGGATTGTCCCTGTTGTTTGTATAAATTGATCGCGTAGCGCAAAGAAAAAATCGCAACGGCATCGTTGAACCAGTAGGAATCGGTCGGATTCATCGCGGGAGCCAATCCCGCTGCCGTCCGGGTCCTGTTCGTCTCAGCAATGTTGGGATCCTCCGCCAGCTGATGGGCCCCGTTATCGGTCATCACAATCAGACTTCCACCCTTTTGGCCCGGAGCGCGAGGAGAAACTTCCGGCTGGAAATCGAGCTCTTCTTTAAGGAAGCGCCCAAGGATTCTGAGCCAGGTTTTATCGAATTTGGCGGCGTAGTTATCGACATTTTTGACCGAAACCCATTTCACATTTTTATCATACAAGCGCAGGAGCTTTCCGCTTGCGATCATCTGATGGAAGTATTCTCCGTGCCCCAACGGCTCTTTATCGTCCGGAGAAATAACCGCCGATCGATCGCCAGCGTCGAGTTTTTGCCGAGCTTGCCTGGAAAATTCGAGGGCCTTTTCGTATCTATCGTCAGAAACCTTGCCTTTTAATGCTCGTTCGACATCCTCGGGCGTGGC
>JANLTE010000190.1:0-4560 GCA_031362785.1 Elusimicrobiota bacterium | reverse complement strand
TGACGACCACGCGCATCCTCCTGCGCTACTTCATGCCGCTGGCTGAAATTCTGGTGGACTTTCACGACGCGCTGAAATCGGTCACGAAGGGTTACGCTTCTTATGATTACGAGCCCATGGGCTATGAGGTCGCCGATCTCGCTAAAGTGGACATCCTCGTTCACCACGAGCCGGTCGACGCGCTCAGCTTCGTTGTGCACGAAGACAAGGCCTATTACCAGGGCAAAGCGCTGGTGGAGAAACTCCGCGAGCTGATCCCCCGCCATCAGTTTGAAGTGGCGATCCAGGCGCAGATCAACAACCGGATCATCGCGCGCGAAAGCATCGCCGCGCTCCGCAAAGACGTCACCGCCAAATGTTATGGCGGCGACATTTCCCGGAAACGAAAACTTTTGGAAAGGCAAAAAGAAGGTAAAAAGCGCATGAAGCAGGTCGGCCGGGTGGAGATCCCGAACGAGGCCTTCATGTCGGTTTTACAATTAACTAAAAAATAACTATCCTATCCCCTCCGATGAACATAGAAACGACACCCAAAGACCGGCCGCTCAAAACTTTCTTCTGGCTTTTCGCGTTGGCGGCGCTCGCTTTCGTCGGCTGGAAATTTTTCTCGTCCCAGGACCAGCCGATGGAGTCCAAGGTCCTTTTCGTGTTCGGAGCGTTCGCGGTTTCCGCGTTCGTTTTTCGCTGGATCAAAAAACGCACGCAGGATGAAAAGCTTGAGCGCTGGACCGACGAGGCCATAGAATGGTCCGACACCGGCGTCTCCGCTGTCCTCCTTGCCTTTTTCATCATGGCCTTCGTGGTTCAGGCTTTTAAAATTCCATCCGGCTCCATGCTTCCCACTCTCCAGATCGGCGATCATCTTTTCGTTAATAAATTCATTTACGGTTCCCAGATGCCGTTCACACTCAAGCGGCTCTGGCATTTAAAGGAAGTGAAGCGCTACGATGTCGTCGTCTTCCTGTGCCCGCCTTCCGCGCTTTCCGAAGAAGATCGAAGGAGCGGCATTAAGAAGGACTTCATCAAACGCGCGATCGGGATCGCGGGCGACACGATTGAAATCAAAGATAAGGTTCTTTACATTAACGGTGAGAAATTTAACGATCCGGATGGCCATTTCAGCCACCCCTTCACTTATCCCAAAATCGGCATGGGCAGGACTCCGGAAGAATATCAGTCTGGCTGGGAGAAGGGAGAGTTCGTTTACCAGCCCATCGAATCGGTGCGGGACAACTTTGGCCCGATCAAAGTTCCGGCAGGTCACTTCTTCGTTATGGGAGACAACCGCGACGGTTCGTTCGATTCTCGTTTCTGGGGCCCGCTTCCAGAAAAATTTCTGAAAGGGCGGGCCTTGCTCGTCTATTGGCCGTTCACGCGTTTTCGCATCATCCGGTAGGATCGGATGAGCTCCAAGAAAAAATCTAAAGAGTTTTCGAAAGCTTCACCCTCCGCAAAACCATTCCCGACATCCCCCTCGGCATATTCGCCGTGGAAATTCATCGAATGGACGAGCCTCGCCTGGGCAGCGTTTATTGTTTATACTTATCTGCAGAAAAATCCGCTTTATTCTCAAGTATTCGGATCAATATTCCCAACCCAAATTGTTTTCCCCACCTTTGAAGCGTCGTTTTTTTATGTTAAAAGTATTTTGATTTGGCTCAGCTTGATGGCGGGATGCTTTGCGTTGGGCTATTCTGTCCTTAGCCGGTTACAAATAACCTGGCATTCTTCGCTCGAACAGTTTGTTCTGTCGCTCGGCGCCGGCTATGGCTTTGCTTCTCTGATCATGCTGTTTTTTGCCGGTATGCATTGGGTTTATCCTGAAGTTGTGGTAGGACTTTGGCTTTCGGGAACGGCCTGGTTCTCATGGATTTTCCTTAAAAAAGGTCCTGAGAAAGATTTTTTGAAAGAGGCCGCGGTCCAAATCAAAGATTTTTTGCTTGGGTCGGAAAGCCCTCTACTCCTGCGCATCTTCCTTTGGATTTTCCTAGCCATTTCATTTTTAATGGCCCTGGTTCCGGACCTTTTTTACGATTCGGCAGTCTATCATTTGGGAGCGCCGAATTTGTATTTAGCCGAACACGGGCTTGTGCGGATTGGCGGCGCGCTCAGCAAAGTGCCCATGATTTGGCAGACTCTTTGGATTTACGGTTTGGCGCTTTCGGATGAGGTCATTCCTAAACTTCTTCACTGGTCCTGCGGATTTTTGGTGCTGTTGGCTCTGCGCTCTTTGGCGGGCCGTCTGGACGCGCCTCGGGCCGGCATGGCGGCTGGCTTGTTTTTTTTATCCGTTCCGATGGTTCAGATGAATTTATGGACCGCCGGGGTCGACATCGGAGGCTGTCTGGTCGCCACGCTTGCGATATACTCCGCTTTGGCCCTTGCCAGCGGAGATTCAAATTTTTCAAGAGGGTGGGTGATCTCGGCCGCTATTTTTTCCGCTTTCGCCTTCGGATCGAAATATCAGGGCGGGATGATCGGCGTTTCTGTTTTCTTAATGATGGCGTTTTATTTTTTTTCCCGCGCGGAAAAAAGGCTCTCGGATTTTTTTAGCGCTACCCTTATTTTTTTGTCCGTTTCATTCGTGTTAGTCGCGCCCTGGCTCATTAAAAATTTTTGGGACACCGGCAACCCCGTCTTCCCATTTTTGACTCCGCTATTTGACCGGCTGGGCCTCCAAAAATATCACATCGATCCCGAGCAGTGGGTTCACTTCATCGCGGAAAACCGGAGGTTCATCACGCAGTCGTGGAAAGATTGGTGGAAATTACCCTGGCTGTTGACGTTTAAAGACAACAACCTCAGCAGCCTTTCGTTCGCGGGACCTCTTTTCCTCACGCTCCTGCCGCTATGCCTGCTCGTCTTTCAAAAGATCAGGGAAAAATGGCTTCAAGCCGCTCTCCTTTTCCTGCTCGTATTTTTTATTTTTTCTTTGGGCTCCACGCATCTGACGCGCTATCATTTGCAAGGCTATCCCATTCTATGTCTCGTTTACGGTTTTGCGTTCGCCGCCGTATGGGTTCGGGGCAACTGGCCCGCAAAAATAATCTTGAGCGTTTGCCTGCCCGTGATCTTTCTACAAAGTTTGCAACAGGGAATTTTCATCATCCAAAACTCCTATGTGCCGTGGGACGTTTTAGCGGGCAAGGAAACCCGCGAAGCCTACCGCATGTACACTCACTCGGGACTGAACCCCTATCCTTCGAACGTCATGTACCGCTGGATGGAAAAAAATCTGCCCAATAATTCCCGCACGCTGCTTTTAGGCGAATCTAAGGCGTTCGATTTAAAACTCCCCCACCTTTACACGGATGTGCATGGCGAAAATCAGCTCACCACTTGGGTGAACCAGTCCACTGACGCTTCGGAGCTTTACGCCAAAATTAAAAACTCCGGCGTTACCCACCTGTATATCAGTTTTACCGAGGCTCATCGAACTTACGGGTATAAAATGATAAAATGGAGCGATCGCACGCTTAAAATTTTCGATGATTTTTGGAAACAAAACGTTCGGTTCGTACACCAGGAAATGATACCGGAACGGTTCATGAAATCTGAGTCGGCCCTCGTGCTTTTCGAAGTGTTGCCCGTTGAAGAGGCGGCTCGGAAAGGCCAGCCCGGCATAAACATCCTGGCAATGTTAGAGAATATGAGCCGGAAATAAGGAACCTAATATGACAAACACTCCTCCAGTTTCAGTAATTTTACCCTGCTACAACGAGCAGGACTCGCTCGCTGAAGAAGTTAAGAAAATTAAAAAAGCGCTGGAGGACGCGAAAATCCCCTATGAATTTATAGTGATCGATGACGGTTCAACGGACAAAACCTACGAAGTGGCCATGTCTTGCGATGTAAAGGTGGTTCGCCACGCCAAGAACCGCGGGGTTGGCGCTGGAAGAAAGACCGGAATTTTAAACGCTAAAAATGAATATATCGTGACTTCGGACGCCGATGGAACGTATCCCGCGCATCCCATCGGACCGATGTTGGAAATTATAGTGCGCGACGATTTGGACATGGTGGTCGGCGCGAGAGTCGCCGAACGAGGCACCGCTTATTGGCTTCGTCTCCCCGCCAAGTATTTCATCCGGCGGCTGGCATCTTACTTGACCCGTGAAAGGATTCCCGATTTGAACTCAGGGCTTCGCATATTCAAAAAATCCATAGCGCTTAAGTATTTTTACCTTTTACCCGATTCTCATTCCTGGGAGTCAACCATTACTCTCGCGTTTTTATGCAACCATCAGCGCGTATATTATCACCCCATCGAGTATTTCAAGCGTTCGGGCGGAACGTCCTCGTTTCACCCCATTAAAGACACCTATAACTATCTGTCTTTAGTGATCCGGACGGTCATGTATTTTAACCCACTCAGAATTTTCCTTCCCCTAACCGGGATGGTTTTTTCTCTGGGCTTCGTTAAAACCATCTACGATTGGAGCGTGTACCGCGAAATCGGCGGGTTGGACGTTACGATCATGCTTTCGGGCCTTCTCATATTGATCGCAGGTCTTTTGGCCGACCTCATGGTCGTGCTTCACCGCCGGCTCGATTATCAAC
>JANLTE010000155.1:0-5544 GCA_031362785.1 Elusimicrobiota bacterium | reverse complement strand
CTGCCTTCCGGTTTTAACTGCGTCGGCAACAGATTCCCGAGTTCACCTGACTGGACGTACCCCGACATCTGTATTTGAACTCTAGGGTCCTGAACGGGTGAAAGGAGAGAACCTTCCAGTTTTAGAGCGGAAGCCGCAGTCTTAAATTCAACGTTTTTAAAATTAAATATATCCTGACTGAACTCCAGTTCAGCTTTCCCGTTCACAGGGATTTCTAAAGATGAAAAAAACAGCGTTGCTTTCTGTTCAAAAACAGTGGCGGTTCCGTTCCACTCCCAATTTTCGGCGTGCTCAATGTCTAAGGGGAGCTTGAAGTTCACCGAAATTTTAGAATTCATGCGATCGTCTTTTAAGGGAAAGTTTTGAGGTATGCTTAAGCCGCGACGAGCATATTCAAGTACGCTCAGGTTTTCAACTTGAATTTCGCTCCGGAGGTTTTGCGCGTCGGTTGTTTTCCCCCTGGCGCTTATTTTTTCCCCCCCAGCGCCTAAAAATTCGAAATTAAATTTAGGAGAGAGTGCAGAGAGATCAAAAGAAGCGTTCAGATTTTTAACCTCAAGACCCTCGAACATTTTTTGATCGTCTTTAATTTGGATCAGGCCGCTCACGATTTCGATTTCTACAGGAATCAGCGGTTTTTTTCGATTCTCGCCGAACGCGGGAAAATTCCATCTTCCGTCTTTTCGTATAAGAAAAAGTTCAGGGCGGACAACTTGAATGGATCCGGCCGAATCTGAGTCTGGAGTAAGTTTAATTCCGTCAATTGATTTCTTATGAATGAGTTGGGGTAGGAGTTTCAGGAGTTGAAGGAATCGAACTTGAACCGTGACCGTTTGCGCTTTAAACAGGGTTCCGTTTTCAAAGCCTCCCGCATTGGAAAGGTCCACGCCGGAAGCGGTAACGCCCATCGGCCAGCCGAGCGAAAGTTCGCTCATGCGAAATTGATGTCCCGGCAGACGCGCTTCCACAGAGGATTGAATGCTCGGCCCTGCCTCTTTTAGAACCTGGTTAGCTTTAAAGAGCGCGGCGCCAACCATCAGGGCGCAAAAAATCCCCCCGGAAATTCCGATCCATTTCCAATTTATTTTTCGTGGCGTTTCTTCCGTCATATCGCGTTGAATTTAGAATTTAAACGATCTCTTAGTATAAGATGGATCACTCTTGAAAGTCAATTTAATCGGCACGGCAAATAAAAAGAGCGCATCGCAGGATGCGCTCTTTTTATAGATGCTTATTAAGAAAGAATTAGCTTTTCAACGCCTTTTGAATCGCAGCCGTTGAAAAGGTAATCTTCTTAAGGTCTTTATCGAAGTTGATTTGAACCAGCGTGGGATGCTCAATGGTTCCCTGCGAGACCTTCTTGGAGAGGATTTCCTCAGCCAGAGGATCTTCCACGAAGCGCTGAATCGTGCGGGCCAGTGGCCTGGCGCCGTTTTTCGGGTCAAATCCGTTTTCAAGCAGGAACTCCTTTGAGGAATCCGAGAATTCGGTCTTATACCCCTGATTGGCCAACTTTTCGTTGACGCGGTTCACCATGAGCTCCAAAATCTGAGCCATATTGTCGCGGTTCAGAGGGTGGAAGACGATGATCTCATCGATGCGGTTTAAAAATTCCGGATTGAACGCCCGTTTCACTTCATCCATCACGGTGTCTTTCATTGAAAGATAATCTTTTTGGGTGTCTTCCTGGTTCACGAACCCGAGAGATTTGCCGTGGAAGATCATCCGCGCCCCGATGTTCGAGGTCATTATGATAACGGTGTTCTTGAAATTCACTCGGTGTCCAAGGTTGTCGGTCAAGATGCCGTCATCCATCATTTGCAGCAGGATATTGAAGACATCGGGATGCGCTTTTTCAATTTCGTCTAAAAGCACCACAGAATAGGGTTTGCGGCGGACTGCTTCGGTGAGTTGTCCGCCTTCTTCGAAACCCACATAGCCCGGAGGAGCGCCGATCAGTCGCGATACGGAGAATTTTTCCATGTATTCGGACATGTCGATGCGGATGAGAGATTCCTCGTCGCCGAACATGAAGTCCGCCAAAGCGCGCGCCAGCTCCGTTTTTCCTACGCCCGAGGGACCGAGGAAAATGAATGAGCCGATGGGCCTTTTTGGATTTTTGAGCCCCGTGCGGCTGCGGCGGATGGCTTGAGAAATAATGTTGACCGCTTCGTTTTGCCCGATGATGCGCTTATGAATCTCGTCTTCCATATGCAGCAGCTTTTCGGATTCTTTTTCCGTTAAGCGGTTGACAGGAATGCCTGTCCATTTTGAAACAATCGTGGCGATGTCTTCTTCAACGATGGTGGGCACGGACACTTCGCGCTTCTCGCGCCATTTCTTCTTAGATTCTTCGAGGGCCTTGCGCAGTTCTTTTTCCTTATCGCGAAGGCGCGCCGCCTTTTCATATTCTTGCGAAGCGATGGCGGTGTCTTTGTCCTTGGCGATAGATTCGATCAATACTTCCTTCTCTTTAAGCTCCGGAGGAAGCTGTGTCGACTGCATGCGCGCGCGGGAACCCGCCTCGTCAATTAAATCGATGGCTTTGTCGGGCAGAAACCGGTCCGTGATTTAACGCTCCGCTAATTCCGTTGCGGCTTACAAAGCGCTGTCGTAGTATTTAACTTTATGGTGCGTTTCGTAGCGCTCCTTTAGGCCTTTTAAAATCAAGATTGTCTCTTCGATCGAAGGCGGATCCACGTTGACGGGCTGGAACCGGCGTTCGAGCGCCGCGTCGTGCTCAATATATTTGCGGTATTCGTCCAGCGTCGTGGCTCCGATGCACTGCAGTTCGCCTCGGGCCAACGCGGGTTTGAGCATGTTCGACGCATCAATCGCGCCTTCGGCTGCGCCCGCTCCGATAACGGTATGAAGTTCGTCAATAAACAGGATGATGGAATTCTTCGCGCGGCGGATCTCTTCCATGATGTTCTTTAAGCGCTGTTCAAACTCGCCGCGATATTTGGTCCCGGCCACTACCGCGGCCAGATCTAAAGTCATGACGCGCTTACCCGACAAAATTTCAGGAATTTCGTTCGTCGCAATTTTCTGCGCGAGGCCTTCCACGATCGCGGTTTTACCCACGCCCGGGTCGCCGATTAAAACGGGGTTATTTTTTATGCGGCGGGACAAGATTTGAATCACGCGTTCAATTTCATCATCCCGTCCGATGACGGGGTCCAAGCGCGATTCGCGCGCGTGCTGCGTGAGGTCCCGTCCGAACTCGTCTAAAGTGGGAGTTTTCGATTTCGCTGAGCTCCGAGCGGGCGTGGGGTGAGCCCGGGGTGTTTCTCCTAATAAGGAAATAACCTCTTCGCGCACCACGTCCAGCCGGCAGCCTAAATTTTCGAGGACGCGGGCCGCGACGCCTTCTTCTTCGCGGATCAAGCCGAGGAGCAAGTGTTCGGTTCCCACATAATTGTGGGCCATGCTCTGCGCTTCTTCAACCGCCAATTCCAAAACTTTCTTCGCGCGAGGCGTGAACGGAATTTCGCCCAGCAGCATGACGTTATCGCCCGTGCCGACGATCTTTTCGATTTCGGACCGGACGCGGCGCAAATCGATGCCCAGGTTTGAAAGGACCTGTGCCGCCACTCCCTCTCCCAGCGCGATTAGACCCAGAAGGATATGCTCCGTTCCAACATAGTCGTGGTTCAACCGCTTGGCTTCTTCCTGTGCGATCAAAATAACTCTCTGCGCTCTTTCCGTGAATCGATTAGACATTTTTTTTCACCTCGCGCCTGAGTATAGCAGATAACATTTTTTTTGTAAACGGAAAATATTTATTGTTCGTTTCCGTCGATAAATTAGCGTTTTCCATAAATAGAAATCCCCGAGCTCCGAGTCAGTTTGCCGAACTCTCCAATGAGCGCGCGGGTAAATTTTCCGGGAGTCCCGTCCCCAATGGGGCGGTTATCCACTTTGGTCACAGGGATGACTTCGGCCGCCGTTCCGGTTAAAAAAACTTCGTCCGCGGTGTAGACGTTGTAGGGCGTGAAGACGTCTTCCCTCGCATCCATCTTCAATTTTTTTTGCGCAATTTCCATGACGACGGCGCGTGTAATGCCTTCCAGCGCTCCAACCCAGGTGGGCGGCGTAATCAGCTTTTTGCCCCGGATGATAAAGATATTGTCCCCCGTGCATTCCGCCACATATCCGTCCTTATTTAGCATGATGGCTTCGGGAGCGTTGGCTCGGTTGGCTTCGATTTTCGCCATGATATTGTTCAAATAGTTCAGCGATTTGATGCAGGGGTTTAATGATTCAGGGATGTTCCGCTTGGTGGAAACTGTAATGAGATCAAGTCCCTTGCGATAAAGCTCTTCCGGATAAAGCGAGATTTTCCCAGCGATAATAATGACGCGCGATTTGGGACACTTGCGCGGGTCCAGACCCAAATCGCCCTCTCCCCGCGTGACCACGAGCCGGATGTAGGCGTCTTTCAACTTATTGGCGCGGATCGTTTCAAGGATGGCATGCTCCATTTCCTTAACGGTGAGCGGAACGATCAATGTGATCGCCCTGGCGGAAGCGTACAGGCGCTTCAAGTGCTCATCCAACTTAAAAACCTTCCCGTTATAGGCGCGAATGCCTTCAAACACGCCATCCCCATAAAGGAGTCCGTGGTCGAAAACGGAAATCTTAGCGTCTTCTTTGTTAAATAATTTTCCGTCGATATATATTTTCATAGTTTTAGCTCGGAAAGAAACCGAATTGATATTGAATCAAAATTCTGACGGAAACACAAGACTTGCTGTGGCGGGATTATTCGATGATTCCGTCTACGATTTTAACGATGCGGTCCGCGGATTTGGCGATGTCAGGGTTGTGGGTGGTGATGAGAACGGTCGCGTGCTGGGCGCGCGCCACGCGCCACAGGAGGTCCCGCACTTCCTCGCCGCGTTCAAGGTCCAGGTTGCCGGTCGGCTCGTCACAGAGGAGGATCGCGGGGTGGTTCACCATGGCCCGCGCGAGCGCGGCTCTCTGCTGTTCGCCGCCCGAAACTTCCGAAGGCAGGTGCGACATTCGTTCGGCCAAGCCCACGGCTTCCAGAATTACCGCGGCTTTTTCCTTGGCTTGGGCGTCTCCAAGGCCCAGGATTTTCGCTGGAAGCGCGGCGTTTTCAATAAGCGTCAGCTCGGGTAGCAAATAGTGAAACTGAAATAAAAATCCAATATATTTGTTGCGAAGCTTGTCTTTATCCTTCTCTCCGATGCTGCCCGAATCCCAACCTAATACCGAGAGGTGCCCTGAAGTCGAATCTTCCATTAAACCAATGATGTGGAGCAGCGTGGATTTACCTGCGCCCGAAGGCCCCATCAGCGAAACAATTTCCCCGTTTCGTATTTCCAGATCGATCCCTTTTAATACCTCTACTTTCTTATCCCCGTCATTGTAAGTCTTGCGGATATCCCGAGCGATGATCGCGAACTCCGGGCGATTGGCCTGCGACTCAGGAATGCGCCCGGTTTTTCGGCTCTCGGAGACCATAGGCATCGCGATCGATTTATTTGCGCCCGGTTTGTTCAAATGCTTAGCCATAGC
>JANLTE010000125.1:0-2317 GCA_031362785.1 Elusimicrobiota bacterium | reverse complement strand
GAGCGTTCCGCCCAGCAAGCCGTAGAGGTGCCCCTGGTGCGTCAGGTTTTCGTAGACGGTCAGTTTGTTGTCCAGGCTCGGGGCCTGAAAGACGACGCCGATTTTTCTGCGAACGTTTTCGGGAGATCGAATTAAATCTTCTCCAAGTATTTGAGCGTTACCGGATGTTGGAAAAAGGAGCGTGGACAGGATCTTAAAGAGCGTCGTTTTTCCTCCGCCGTTGGGTCCCAGCAGTCCGAAAATTTCTCCGGATATGACGGGGAAGGAAACGTTTTCGAGCGCGAATTTATGGGTCGCAGGGGAATCTTTTTTCTTGACGGGCAAATAGGCGTGCGTCAGGCCCTGGATGTCCAAAACTAAATTTTTTGGAATGGCGGCCCCTCGGATTAGTTCCCGATCGTTAGCGACAAGAAGAGGATGGGTAGATAGATAACGGTAGATAGGAAATAGCTCTTGGCGCGACGGATATCATTATGTCGAAAAAATTCATAAGCGCAGTACAATAAGTACAGGTTGAGAGCGAGCGAAATCAGAAGATAGGCCGTCTGCCCCATTCCCAGCAAGTAAGGAAACAGGCTCGCGATGCAGAGCGCCAGCGACAATAGAAGCGCCACCTTTGCCGTTCCGTGACCGCTCTCATCCCACATCAAGGTTTTGATCCCTGCGGTCTTGTAGTCGGCTCGGTAGAGCCAGAATAAAGTTAAAAAGTGTGGGAACTGCCAGAGAAAGAGTATCGCAAAAAGTGTCCAGGCGCTCAGACCAAAAGATGTTCCGCTGGCGCTCCACCCAATGAGCGGGGGAATCGCGCCGCTCGCGGCTCCAACGAAGGTCGAACCCTTGCTCGTTTTTTTCATCGGCGTATAAAATACCAAATAGAGGACGAGTCCTATGGACGCCGCGAACGAGGCCCGCAGGTTTACCGTGCCGGCCAGGTGCGCCACGCCGAAACTGGCGGTAATGCATCCCAGAAAAAACGCTTCGTGAGCGGGAATTTTTCCGGAAGGAATGGGACGGTTTTTCGTGCGGCTCATCAGGGCGTCGCTTTCCGTCTCCAACAGCATGTTCAGCGTCCCCGCGCCCATCGAAACCAGGAATGTTCCAAATAGCGTATGCATCAGCGTGGAAGCAGAGAAGACGGCCATGGGGTTGGCGGCGATACCCGCCGAATAGCCGACGAACGCGGTGATGACGACCGATAACGCGATCCCCGGTTTACCGAGCGCGAAGTAGAGCTTTAGTTTCTGAACGAGGGCTTGGCTTTGGATCTGGGGAAGGTTTTCGAGAGCGGGGGTCTCAAGAGGCATGGGTTCCAGTATGAGTTTCGCGCGCTTTCTTGCGGATGCTCAGGAAAATTTTTCCGCCGATGATCGAAAAAAGGGCGAACGGCAGGCACAGTAAAAGTAAGATGCCCCAAAAATAGGCGCGCTGAGCGGCGGTGCCCGCTACTCCCGTACAAACTGCGCAGGCCTGGGCCGCGGCGGGAGCGAAGAGGAGGATCAGAGCGAAAAACCGTTTCATTATTTCTACCCGATGTCCAGCAATACGAGGATGAGGAGGTCCATCACAAAGAAAAACGCCGTATAGAGCACTAGATGAATGTGTTTTTTCTCATCTTTCAAATGCATGAAAAAAGTAACAATAAGCGTTACCTTGATCGCCGCAATCATAAGTCCCACCGCTATCGCCAGATGCCTCGCTAAATGCAAATATGAAACCCCAACCGTGGCCAGCGTGAGCGCTGCCAACGCCCCGAACACTGCGAGATAAGTTTTAGTGTGGCTATGAGTTTCCGAGTTCATGTTATTCATAATGCTCTATTACATGGGGTCAAAAGTGGGGAATTTTAAAAGCGTCGGTGTGTGGGCGATATGCGTGCCGCGTGCACCGTCGGAGCGAGCCCGCTGGGCGAGCGCTTTTAAAATTCCGCACTTTTGACCCCTGTATCGCAACATAATCATAGTAAGTAGAAAATTGGGAAGAGGATAACCCAGACAAGGTCGACGAAGTGCCAGTAGAGGCCGGCGTATTCGACGCGGGCGTAATTCTTTTCATTGACGACGCCTTTGTTAGCCATCACGAGCAGATAGCTGATGAATCCAATACCACCCAACACATGCAACATGTGTAAGCCGGTTAGCGTAAAGTAAAAAGACCCGAAGAGCCCGTTAGAGATCGTTATCCCTTCGTGCCACTTGTGCGGGTACTCGTAAGATTTAATGCCGAGGAAGCAGAAGGCGAGGATCAGGGTGATCGCCAAAAACCGTTTAAGTTTTGCGATGTTTCCATGTTGAACCGCGTCCAGAGCCAGCACCCGCGG
>JANLTE010000090.1:0-9032 GCA_031362785.1 Elusimicrobiota bacterium | reverse complement strand
GCGGTCTTAAGACCACCTATTATCTGCGTTCGCGTCCGGCCACGCGCATCTCCAAAATTACCGTGGCTCAAGCCGCCGAGCCCGTCGCCATTCCCGCCAGCGCCGAAGCGGTGGCTTGCTCGCTGGAAAATCCGGAAAGCTGCGAGGCCTGCCAGTGAGAGCGGTCGCGCTCGAAAAAAAACCGTTCATCCTCAACCCGGGGTTCGACTTAACCCTGCGGCCCATGCGCTACCCTACTTTTTTCGAGATGTACAAGAACGCGATCAAAAACACCTGGACCGTGGAGGAAATCGACTTTTCCTCGGACATCGCGGACCTGACAAGGCGGATGAACCCGGCGGAGCGCCACCTCATTCACCGGCTCGTAGCTTTTTTCGCGACGGGCGATTCCATCGTTTCGAACAACCTCGTTTTGAACCTCTACCAGCACATCAACTCGCCGGAGGCCCGCATGTACCTGTCGCGCCAGCTTTACGAGGAAGCGCTGCATGTGCAGTTTTACCTCACGCTGCTCGATAACTACATCCCCGACATGGAAGAGCGCGAGAAAGCGTTCCAGGCGATCGAGACCATCCCTTCCATCAAGAAGAAAGGGGAGTTCTGCTTCAAGTGGATCGATTCCATTTATGGCTTGCAGGCCGTTCGCTCGAAGGCCGATCAGAAATCGTTCCTCCTAAATCTCATTTGCTTCGCTTGCTGCATCGAGGGATTATTTTTCTTCGGCGCGTTTGCCTACGTTTATTTCCTGCGCTCAAAAGGGTTTTTAAATGGCCTGGCCGCCGGAACCAACTGGGTGTTCCGCGACGAAAGCGGGCACATCGATTTCGCGCTCGAAGTCATCCGCACCGTGCGCCGCGAGAGCCCGGAGCTCTTCGACCTTGAGCTTCAACAGAAAATCATCGAGATGATGAAAGAAGCCGTGGACTGCGAGATGCAGTTTGCCGATGACGTGCTTTCGGTGGGCGTGGCGGGGATGTCTAAGACCGACATGCGGCTCTACCTCGAATATGTCGCCGATCGCAGGCTTGCTTCCCTCGGACTTTCTCCCATCTACGGATCCAAGAACCCCTTCGCCTTCATGGAGTTTCAGGACATGCAGGAGCTTTCGAATTTTTTTGAGCGCCGCGTATCGGCTTATCAGCTCGGCGTCACCGGCAAAGTCAGTTTTCAGGAAGATTTTTAGCGTGCCCGATTTTCCGCACGCCATCGATTACGAACAGCTGGTCGCAGACTACAACACTTCGCTCAATAGCGTCCTTCGCGGGTTCCGCCCCAAATATGATTTCCTTGAGCTGTGGGTGCCCGACTCAGATCCGATCCGCAGCGTCAAAAACTTAGTCGAGTCCGCGCGCGACCAGGGCCAGCAGTCTCTCTCCCTCTACTTTAGCGCGGCCGTACTGATCCAGTTCGATTTCGCCGCGCTGCGCGAGGCGCTCAAACCCTATGGCGCGTTAGAGGACGAATCGTCGGCCGGCGGGAAAACTTTGTACTTGAACCGTAAAGCTGCCAACGGTAAGAGCACCGACGAGATCGATCCGCTCTACATCGCCCGAATTATGAAAGCGTTCCGGAGTCTCGCGCACCAGGGCTCAATCCTCGAAGACGGCGACAATTTATTGATCCGCTCCACCAAAGACGGCATTAGCTTGTTCGGAGCGGTGCACACTGCCAGCCACACGATTCGCCGCGCGCGCTTTAGCGGTACGAACAAAACCGTCGAAGCGGGGCTGCTCGAAGGGCTTTGCGAGATCATCGAGGGCCTCCCCATCCAGGAAGCCGCTGACCACGGGCTCATCAAGCTGGAGCACGAATTTCGGTTGAAGCCGGGAGAGCGCGGGGTGAAGGGCATCGTCAACCTCTTTAACTATGCTCCCATGTTCGACCTGCCTCGGATTCTTTTGCGCGACTTGTACGAAACCTACGTCAAGAAAACCGGCTATCGCCCTGGCGACAATTTTTATCATCCGTCCGTGTCGCAGAAATGGAAAGCCGTGCCCGATCAGGAAAAGGCGGCGGCTATTTCCGGCGTTTTCGCGCAGCTGCTCCAAAAAAAGGGGACGCCCTACTCGGGGCTCCCGCTCGAACTGCATGTTATGGGCATAGAACTGCACCACAAATTAAACATCGGCATTCAGGGAGATGTTTCGCCCGCCGCGCGCGCGAAGCTCTTCATGGATTTTGAGACGGAATTGCGGCAGGAGCTGGACCCAAGCATGGAAGTTTTTTCGCAGAACGTGAAAGATCATAACGCCATCCGCCGCTTGAAAGTGAACTAACGGAAAAGGGAGACCGGCTCATGTCCTCAACGATGGAAGATTTTTCGGAAAAATTAATTTTAGATGGAACTAAAATTGGCTGGCACATCGACCGCGTGAAAGCCTGGGAGCGGGGCGAACGCATCGCGCCCATCACCATCGACATGGCGCTGACCCGCGCCTGCAACTACGCCTGCCATTTCTGCTACGCCATGCTTCAGGAAAATGACCGCGAGGTCATCACCAAAGACGTCATGTTCCGCTTTCTGGAAGACGCGGCTGAGATCGGCGTGAAGGGAATCAGCTTCGTTTCGGACGGTGAGAGCACTATCTCCCCGGCTTTTGTCGATTCGATCATCAAAGGCAGCCAGCTCGGAATTTCCATGGCGGTCGGTACCAACGGTTTCGTGCTCACGCGCAGCAAGCTCGAACAGATTTTGCCGCACCTAACCTATTTGCGCGTTAACATTTCCGCCGGGGAAGCGCATCGCTACGCCGAGATCATGGGCGTGAAAGAATCGTGGTTCCACCAGATCTGCCAGAACATCAAGGACATGGTGGACATCAAGAAGAAAAATAAACTCGGCGTCACCATCGGCCTGCAGATGGTGCTCATGCCGCAGTACGAAGATCAGATTTTGCCGCTCGCTAAACTCGGAAAAGAACTCCGCCCGGATTATCTCGTGATCAAGCATTGCAGCGACAACGAAGACGGGGATTTGGGCGTGGAGTACGGAAAGTATAAGGATCTTTACGACAAACTTCGGGAAGCGGAAAGTTATTCTGACGACGGATATCAGGTTACGGTGAAGTGGTCGAAGATTCAGGCGGAAGGCAAGCGCAGTTACCAGCGATGCTTCGGCGCGCCCTTCATGATCCAAATGTCGGGTTCAGGCCTCATCGCGCCCTGCGGAATGCTTTTCAACGAGAAGTACAAGAAGTTCCACATCGGAAACATCGTGACCGATCGCTTCAAAGACATCTTTTACTCCGACCGCTACTGGGAAGTTATGAACTATCTGGCCAGCCCCGAATTTAACGCACAGAAAATGTGCGGCTCACTCTGCCTGCAGCACAAAGTAAACGAGTCGCTCGACAACCACATTAAAGGTAAACTGACCCTCGTTCAGCCCTCCGGAAAAGTACCCCAGCACATCAACTTCGTTTAACGCCACTCGTGTCCCGGAACGAATTGGCCGTGCGCGATCTTTGATACGCGCCCATCCTCTTGGGAAATATCCATGATGGCGGTTCCTTCCGCCAGCGCTCCAGACCCTAACTTCGCAGTCACGCTCCAAATGCCGTCGGCTAAAACCGCGTCGAACGATTTGGCCGACTGAATGGCTTTTTCGCCGTAGACCGGAACCCAAATGGCTTTGGCAATTTGGATCGCCGTTTCCCGATTTGGCACCACGATATTTTTGGCCCTGGAGCGGGGCGGCGTGGGATCGGGATTGAGAAAAAGGTTCTGGATTTTGGGCTGAGACTGAACTCGATGGCGCTGGCTCATCGAAGCGCAGCCGCCGAGAAGGAGAAGCGCCAGAAAGACAATCGATTCTCGATGAGCAAATTGACGCATGTTTTTTCGATTGGAAAAAGTTATGAAGCCGATTGCCATATCCTTCGATACTTTTTAAACGGCACGAGTCCCGCCTCTCTGAATTTATCTCTCCACCACCGGTGCGGTTTCAGCACTTTGCGATGACGGTCATACTCGAAGCACTCCGAGTAGCTCAAATCCGCGAACACAAAACGCCCGATGCGGGCGCATTCTTTCAGAACCAAAGAAATATCCTGTTCAGCGAGATACATAAACGAGTTAGCGTAGACTATATCCACTCTGATCTGGAACTCTTTCACATATTGACGCATGTCCTGGTTCTTCACCCGCTCGCGGTAAGGGTGGGGAATCTGCCGGTACGCCCACTCGCTAAGCTCGCAACCATACGGTCGGGTATTCCAGGAAGAATCGAAAAACTTAAGTATTTCACCCGTCGCCGTCCCGAGCACGACGACCGACTTGATTCCCGACGGAACGTCTCGATCGAGGATTTTAACGCAATCGACGACGCTATTGTATTCCTTCCAGATCTGATGGTAAGGCCGCCCTTCCAGGTTATATTTGAGGTAATCGTTTTTTCCCCACTTGCTTGGGGTTCGGGAGCGTCGTGGACTGGCGAGGTTGCTGCTCATTACCGGAATTTTATCATTTTCGATCACGGGATAAAAAAGGTTAAGAATAATGTAATCTACATTCAGGAGTTTTTGAAACGATGAAGAAATTTAATCTGAAACAAATCACTGACTTAACGACCATTATGGGCCTTCGAAACGACATGCTCCCTTTGCTGCCTCTTTTTCGGCCGAGGAATCATCTTTTAAGTCCGTGGGAAAATGAATTTGCCCCGCTGTTTAAGAGGTTGGGTCTAAAAAAAGGAGTTCGCGTCTTGGACGCGCCCTGCGGGCAAGGCGGCGTTTCCGTTCCGTTATCTAAACGCTATGGCGTCAAAGTAACGGGATACGACATCGTCCCCGCTTATATTCGTTACTCAAGGGAACTGGCTCGGAAGTCGGGGGTCGATAAACTCTGCCGATTTAAATCTGCCGATATTCGGTCCGTCGTTTGCATGAAGAATAGCTATGACCTTTTTATCTGGGTGGGCGCCCCGCATGTTTGGGGCGGGACGAAGTCTACCGTTCAAGCGCTAAGAAAACCTGTTAAAGAAGGCGGCCTTATTTTCATCGCGGATGCCTATCTGCATCGCAAAACTTTGAAGACCGGGTTCTACCGGCGCTATGAATATTTAAAAGATTTAAAGAAAAACTTAACCGCTTGGGGGGACAGGATTCTACATTTTCATGATTACAAGAACACTTTGTGGGACCATGACCGTAAAATGGTCTATGAGGAGGTATTGTCCGCTTATAAAAATTCCCGAACGAAAAAAGATTATTTCCTGTTATCGCAACTCTCAAAAACGCTAGAATCCGCCTACCCTAGTTCCAAATACGAGATAGGTCTTTATGTGGCGATACTGGATAAGCGCGCTTCTTAAGGTCAAAAGTCGCGTCCGCGCGCCATGGTCGGAACTCGGTTTCCGATTTGATTATGTTTTCGTTTGGGATTTACGCTTTAGCGGTTAGGATTTTTTTCCGGTCTAATTGCGGGAGAATTGTTATTAACGGCCGCGCTTTGCGCGAGTCCAGGAATCTCATCCTTTTCGAAAAGGCGATAAAGTAGCCCAGGACTCCGGTGACGATGCCGAACGGTAGATCAAAAAGATAGTGTTGCTTGACGAACAGGGTGGAAGCGGCGATCATGAAGCAGAGCGCCCAAACCGCCGTAGAAAGCGATCTCCTTTTAAACTTCCAGGCGACGCACGCAATATAAGCGATGTTCGCAACATGAAGGCTTGGGAAGATATTGTACCCAGCGTCAATCTTATAAAACCAGAGCAAGACTTGACTGCTGACCCCGAGAGGTGAAAAAATCGGACGCTCCATTTGGGAGGGAAATATCCAGAAAATAGTAAAGGCAAATATAAATTGCAGGATAAATCCCGCCGCGGTCCTCCGGAAAGCAATTTTGTCCTTCCAAATCTCTTTCAAAGTGATGGGCAGGAAGCATAGAGGAAAGTAAAGGAGATAGATCCAAACCCATTGCGGATTGAACGAAATGGCTTGGTCCCATTGCACAGACGGGTTCCAAAAATGCTTGCCGCAAAGCAATTGCGAAGCCATGTACTGGTCCGTGGCGTAGAATCCAAAAACCAGTGTTACAGTAGTTAAAATCGTAATGACGATATGTTCTTTTTTGATCATTTTATTTCGTTTAAACTTAGTCTAATAATCCGATGATGCCATCGCCGTCACTTCTATACGCCCGTCCATTATACCTAATGGCCCTTGCTTGATATAATAAAGCGCTATGGTAATCTTAAAATCTATCGCGCGCAGTCATTATCTTGAATAAATTAGGCGCTAATATTTGATCCGACTCCTCATTTTTCTCTCCTTCGTCACTAGTTGGACTCTCGGCGCTGTTGCTGCCGCGCAGAGCAATTCAAGCTCCCTGTCACATCAAGATATTCCGCTTTCCGAAAAGTCCGCTCATTTTGAGCGGATCATCCGCGCTCGTCATGTGAAAGACGGTTTCGTTCGCGAACTGACGCTGGACGCTCCGGGCGATATTTCCAAGGGTGGTTTTCTCCATCACAGCGATAACGACGGCTTATGGACGGGCCTCTATGTCGCGGCCATGAGTTTCAAATACGCGGTGAGCAAAGATCCCGAGACCAGGGCGTGGGCTCAGGAAGGTCTAAACGCATTATTGCGTTTGGAGAAAATAACGGGATTGCCGGGGTTTCCGGCGCGCTCCATCGTCGCCGCGGGAGAGCCGATAAAATTCAGCTATGACGGGGAATGGCATCCGGATTCAACGGGGCAATGGGAGTGGAAAGGAAACACCTCCTCTGATGAATTGGCCGGACATTTTTTTGCTTATTCAGTTTATTACGATCTGGTGGCCGATGACAATGACAAGTCGCGCATCCGCGAAACAGTTCGGCGGATCATGGATCGTATCATCCAGAGCGATTGGTATCTGATTGATGTTGACGGAAAACCTACCCGATGGGGAGTTTGGAACCCAAGACAGCTTAATGAAAATAAATCCGTTCATGGATTGCCGGACGAAGACTGGAAGGAAGAAAAAGGCCTCGGTTCGCTTGAGATTTTGTCCCATCTTAAAGTAACCTATCACATGACGGGAGATGTGAAATACGAAAAAGCGTATCGGAAACTCATCAAGAAATACGGCTATGCGGATAATACCGTTAACTTAAAAATCACCGAGCCTCCGGAATCAGTCAACCACTCCGATGATGAGCTGGCGTTTTGCGCATATTACCCTCTCTTGAAATATGAAACCAACCCTAAGCTTTCCATTATTTACAAACGCAGTCTTTCCAGAACTTGGGAGATTGAAAGGCCGGAGCGCAATCCCTGGTGGAATTTCACCTATTGCGTTTTCATCGGCGGAGATTGCGCCGCTCCGGACTCTCTGCGGACTTTAACGGAGATTCCATTAGACCAGCTTAATCGGAAAAAGGCCGGAGTTTCCCTGCAGCGCTGGAACGGCAACCCCTATTCGGATTCTGGCGGGGGAGGGAATATAGAAGGCGACGGCGCCTTATTCTTGCTGCCCTATTGGATGGGCCGGCATCATGGATTTATTGAGAGTCTGAAATGAGGTTATCAACTTTTTATGCGTAAAAATAGATTCAGTTTCAACCCCATCGGCATTGTGAAGGGCGGCGATATTGTTATCGATAAAAAATGGACCAAAGCGTTAAGCGGCCTGGAAGGGTTTTCTCATATCATTGTCCTGTGCTGGCTCGGGAAAGCAAAGACTCCCAAAATGATCGTGCGCCCCAAAGGCCTGACGCGCAATACCAAAATTGGATTTCTGGCGACGCGCACGCCGCATCGGGCCAATCCCATCGGAATGTCCGTTGTAAAGCTCGTGAAGCGCAGGGGAAATTATCTAATGGTCGACGATTTGGATGCGTGGGAGGGAACTCTCATCCTGGACGTTAAACCGTATACTCGTCGGGATTGCGTCCAAAAATTTAGAATTCCCGGCTGGGTTAAGAAATGGGATAAACGGGAAACAGATCCTTTGAGGCGTTATGCTTAAAAATTCTCCAGATGGCGTCTAGGTGGCCGCTTCAACATCTTTACCAACAAAGAAAACCTTGGCTTCGTCCTTGCCTTATCTTGCATAGTTCGCGTCGCGGTATTTAATTTCATAAAGTTCTTTTCTTCTTTTTTGGCACGACCCACTGATTGAGCACGGGAATGACCAGCAGGGTCAGCAAGGTTGAGGTTATAATCCCTCCGATTACAACCGTGGCGAGCGGCCGCTGGATTTCCGTACCGATTCCCGTGTTCAGCGCCATGGGTACGAACCCCAGACTCGCAACAAGCGCCGTCATCACGACCGGGCGCAGGCGCAGCAGCGCGCCTTCCCTGGCCGCTTGCAGAGGGGACAATCCTTTGGCCAGGAGCTGATTGAAGATTGTTCGGAGCACCATGTCGCTCAATATGGCGATGCCCATGAGCGCGATGAACCCTACCGAAGCCGAGACGCTGAGAGGAATACCTCTTAACGCGAGAGCAAAAACTCCTCCGGTCATTGCCAGGGGTATGCCCACATAAACCAGCAACGCCTGTTTTAAACTGCCGAAGGTATGCCAAAGGATCAGAAGGATCGCGAGGAGAATGACCGGGACAATGAGCGCGAGCCGTTTCCTGGCGCGCTCCAGATTTTTAAACTGGCCGCCCCAGGTCATCGTATAACCTTCCGGCAGCTTAACCTGTTGCTCCACGGCGGCGCGGGCTTCCCCTACATAGCTCGCGATGTCGCGATCGCTGAGGAACACAGCGACTGCCGCATAGCGCTGGCCGTAGTGGTGCGCAATGGTTGTGACCTCATCCTTGGTTTCGAAATCAACGACCTTGCTGATGGGGATCGAGCCGCCGTCCATCCCAACCGGGAGGGAGGTGATCGTGCTCTCATCCTCTCGATGCTCTTCCTCTATCCGCATCACAATAGGAAAACGCCACTGTTCCTCATAGTAACTTCCGACCTCCCTGCCGGCCATCGAGGCCTCAAGCAGATCGTTGACCCGCTGGATATCCAGACCGTAACGGGCGATAGCCGCGTAGTTGGGCCTGGCGCTGAGCACCGGGCTCTTGCGGAGCGCTGTGAGCGCG
>JANLTE010000073.1:0-2525 GCA_031362785.1 Elusimicrobiota bacterium | reverse complement strand
CTCTACAACCGAGGATCACTCACGACATCTCTGCAGTTAAAGAGTCAGCGTATTTGCTGACCCTTGCAACAAACCAGACGCATCCAGTCGAGAATTGCCCCTGCAAAAAGTATAATCACCGGTAGCATGAACGATATCCATCAAAACCGGATTTCAGTGGTCACTTTTCTGTGCCTGCTGGCGATTTTTTTGACCGTCTTAACTGCGATGATCATTCCTTACATGCTCGCGCTTTTGTTGGGCGGCATCCTGGCGCTGCTGGCGAGCCCGGCCTACAAATTTCTGCTCGAAAAAAAATACAAACCGAAGACCGCCGCGCTGATCGTCACTTTGTCCATCATCGTGCTCGTCATCGTTCCGCTCTTCGCGTTTACAATTTTGGCGGTCAAACAGGGTTTAGTGATCGGCGAAAAATTGTCCGACAATGACGGATTTTCGTTTCTGTCCATTTCTAAATACATTACACACTTAACGGTTATTCAATCGATGCTGAGAGATTTTGACATCGCAGGGGCTCAGGCCAGAAGCGGCATCCAGGGCGTTCTAAAATCCGGAATGGGAGCCATCCTGGTTTGGTTCTCGGATCTTCCCAGAATGCTCTTACAGTTGCTCTTGTCGTCTTTGGCTTGTTTCTTTTTCCTGATCGATGGAAAAAGGTTTATCGCCTGGTTCATGGACATGCTGTTCATGGAAGAGAAGCTCCGAGAAAGTTTAATAGAGTCCGTCCAAAACACCGCGATTTCGGTGGTCCTGGCGAATTTCGCCGCGACCACGGCGCAGGCGGTCATTGTGATGGCGGGGTTTCTGGTTTTGGGAGTGCCCGGAGCGTTTCTGGCGGGCGGGGCCGCGTTTATTTTAGCCTGGCTTCCGGTCATAGGCCCCGTTCCAGTTTGGGCGGCGGGAGCCGTTTACCTTTATGTCCATGGGCAAGTCGGGTTGACCGTTGCGATGGTTGCTTTTGGAATCGTCGCTGGCATCGCAGACAACATTGTTCGTCCGATGGTTTTAAAAGGCCATTGCGACATGCATCCCCTGATCAGCCTCGTGGCCATTTTCGGCGGCATCAGCGCGTTTGGAATACTCGGCGTTTTCGTGGGGCCGATACTAACCGCGATCACGATTTCGCTGCTTGAAGTCTGGCCAACGGTGGGGCAGCGTTTAGGAACCAGGGACCGCAGCGCGTTTACGCCCGGAAAATAAATATTTTCACGAACGCACCGGAACTTTGCAGAAGAACAGGAATACTAAACCTGACAAGAAGATAACGGAAGCCGATACGAACACGGGCGCTTCGGGCGCGAGGTCGGCGGCGATGAACCCTGAAACCATGGGAGGCACCGAGTGAGCCAGCGCTTGAAGGCTCGCGTTGATGCCCAGAATTTCGCCCTGGATGTCGGGCCCCACCGAACGGCTGATCAACCCCGATATGTTCGCCTGAGAAAGCCCGTTCGAAATCGCGAAGCCCGGCGCGACCAGCAGCAACCCCCACCAAACATGCGGGAGAAAATATAGCAGCGTAAAAAAAGACAGCGACACCAGACTCACGCGAAGGATTTGATATTCAGAGAAGCGGCGCGCGAGGCGGCGCGTGAGAACCACCTGGGTGAACGCGATCCAAAGCCCCACATAGGAAAAGAAATTCCCGATGTGCCCCTGCGAAAACCCAAACCGATTAATCAAAAAAACGCTGAAAAAAGTGGTGAAGAACGCGAACCCGCCCTGGAAAAGAAAGTTGGCTGTAAACAAGAGCCGAACCGGTTCGAGGTTGTACGCTTTAAAGATATTGCGCAGCGCTTGGGTCCATCGCAAGACTACAGGTTGCATGTTGCGGTGCGTCTCGGGAATGAACAACAGAATGGAAAGCACATTGCAAAAACTCAAGGCCGTCGCGAACCAGAACGGCGTCGCCGCAGTGAACCCGCTATAAACCGCCGGATCGCTTAGCTTCCCGCCCAAAAACGGACCGAGGATGAAACCCAGGCCAAAAGCCGCGCCGATCAGCCCAAAATTCTTCGCCCGATTTTCAGGAGGCGTTACGTCGGCTATCGCCGCTTGAGCCACCGCGATGTTCCCCCCCGTTATCCCATCAAAACCCCGCGCCAGGAAAAGCAGCGGGATGTTTTTATAGAGGATCCCCAAAGCGAAAAGGATGTAGGAAAGGCAGGTCCCAAAAAGCGAGATCGCCAGAAGTTTTTTGCGGCCGTATTGATCGGAAAGCTGGCCCAGGATCGGAGAGGCGAAGAACTGGCCTATCGGAAACGCCGCCAGCAAAAAACCCAGCAAGATGTATCCGTGGCGGATCGGCATGCCGGGGGGAAGCAGGTAATAAGGTGAATCGGGGTTGGCCAGGAGCAGCGGGATCACCGGGATCAAAATCCCATACCCCAGGAGATCCACGAAAACGGTGAAGAACAAAATAGGAAGCGGATTTTTCCGACGAATAGGATCGCTCATCTTCCGTCGATTTTACTACATTTGCCCGGGTTAAGCGGGACTTTGCCAGGCTTTGTGACCCACGAAGAAAG
>JANLTE010000063.1:0-5419 GCA_031362785.1 Elusimicrobiota bacterium | reverse complement strand
GCTGCTCGCGTTCTGCGATGGGAAAACGATCTGTTCACTGCCCACCGCGCGCGACTACAAGCGCGCGTTCGACGATAACCAGGGGCCGAACACGGGCGGCATGGGCGCAATTTCTCCCGTGCCGATCGCTTCGGTGCTGATGGCTGAAATCGAACGCAAAGTCGTTCAACCGTTTCTCCAGGGCGTCAAAGCCGAAAAGCTCGACTATCGCGGCGTGATTTATTTTGGCATCATGCTGACCGCCGCCGGACCTTTCGTTCTGGAATTTAACACCCGGTTTGGCGACCCTGAAACTCAAGTCGTGCTCCCGCTCATTCAGTCCGATCTAATCGATGTGTTCAACGCTGTCGTCGATCAAAAATTAGATCAAATGCGTCTCGCTATTTACGACGAAACCTGCGTCGGCGTTGTCTGCGCCTCCGGCGGCTATCCCGGGAAAATGGAGTTGCATAAAGAAATTTCCGGCGCCGAAAACGTTTCGAACAACGGTCACTCGTTCCTCTTCCACGCCGGCACCACGAAAGAGGGTGCCAAGTTCTTCACCAACGGTGGCCGCGTCCTCAATGTCGTTGCCAAAGCCAAGTCCATCGTTGACGCGCGCAAAAAGTGCTACGAATCCGTTTCTAAAGTTCAGTTCCCGGGAATGCACTACCGCAAGGATATAGCTGCGAATCTATGACGATTATGCGAGGGGTTTGGGGAAAAAATGATGACGACATTGGAAAATCGCCCGGCCCACTGCGGACGATTTTCCATGAACGAGCCCGCTGGGCGAGTGTTCGTAATCATTTCCCCCCAAACCCCAGGAGCGTCCATGATAATCGCTGAAGTAGCAATGGAGATCGCCTACAATCACGACTTCCTGCAAAAGATCGCGGAGAAGTTTAACGCTGACGCCGCGCGCGCCTGCGGGATGTCGTCTTCGGTCGGAGGCATCGGACCTCTGCTCAAAGAGCGCATCGCCGCGCAAGCCGAGTTGAACGCCGAAATCATCGGCATCAGTCTCCTCTACGAGAATGTTTGGGTGCAGGGAGTGCATCAGTGGGGCCAGATCTTCATCGAAAAGAAGAACGTCGGCGCTTATTTGCGAAAAGTCCTCGTAGACGCTAAAATCAAATTTAATCTGACTCTGCCCGATGGCGGACAGATCGAAGTGAAAGTCTGGACCACGACGCTGGGTAAAGGTTCCGTTTATCTGCTGGACGCGCCCGAAATCGCGAGCGTGGTTTATCCGGGTCCCGAAGACGCTCCGCCCGACTATCCGAACGCCGGCGAGTGGGCCGATAAGCAGAAGCTGAACCAGTCGTGGCTCATTGGGCGCGGAGCTTTGGCGCTGCTAAAACAGCTGAACAAAAAGCCCGATTTTTTGATCCAGAGCGAAACGCCCACATTTTTCGCGAACCATTTTCTAATTAACGATGAGTTCAGGGAAGATCCGTTCTTCCATGGCATCAAATATATTTTCAACGATCATACCCCGCTTGAATACGCTCATCCGGTCTGGAACGAGTTCCAGGTGGCCAGAGCCAAAATCCACGAGGAGTTCGCGCGCCACAAGAATTTCTGGAACGCCCAGTCCAAATCCATCGATGTCACGCGGCTCCTGATCGGCGTATCCGCCTACACTTTCGGCGTATCGAAAAAACATGGGGTCGTCATGCGGTCCATGCCATCGCTCAAAGGGCTCGAGGACAAGATTTCGACCATCACCAATGGAATTGCCGTTAAGGATTGGCAGCATCCGGGATATCTGGGCCACGAAAAACTGACCGACGAAGAGCTCATCGCGCTTAAAGAGATAAAGAAAAATGAGCTGATCGATTGGGCCTGGAAGCGTTATCGGCTTTGGGTGAACTGGCGAAGCAAGGTGCGGGGGAAATGTTTCGCGCTTTGGACCCGCCGCGTCACGAGTTATAAACGGTTCGACGTGCTTCAGTCTCTGCTGAGCGACCCCGCCATGAAAAAGCGGTTCCTCGCGACCGGCGTCGTGGTCCTGGTCGGCGGGCGCATCCATCAAAATGACAACCTTTCGCAGAACGTAATTTTTAATCTGCTCGACTTGGTCACGCGCGACAAGGATTTATCGGACCGCGTGGTCGTGCTCGACAACTACAACATTTGGGACGCGCCGCGGCTCTTCTCGGGGGTGGACGCCACGATCATGCTCGCTGACGACGGCCGAGAGGCCAGCGCCACCGGCTTCATGAAAGCTCAGGTGAACGGTGCGGTCGTGATCGGATGCAACGACGGCGCGGTTCCGGAATCGGTGACTTTCTGGAAAGAAGGCGAACCCGCGGCTAACGGCTTTAATGTTCCTTATGTAAACGGACAGCCTCAGCCGGAAGGGTTGCTAAACGCGTTCGAGCAGCTCGGGCGGCTGTACCGCGACCTCCCGACCCGCGCCAAACTGGTCCGCGCCTCCTTCAAAGCGGAAAGTTTCGTAAGCGTTGACCGCACCGCCGGTGAAATGATAAAATTATTCGAGTCCTTAAAGTAATTAAATCTCACAATCGGGCTGAACAAAGGGTGAACGGTCAATGGTGAAAGCCAAAAACCAGGGTCTTATTGACCCAAAAATATCCAAAGATAACTGCGGGATCGGCTTCGTCGTTAACATCAAAGGCGGCCAATCGCACGATATCGTCCGTATGGGCGTTGAAATGCTCGAAAATCTCGAGCACCGCGGCGCCTGCGGCTGCGACCCCCTCACCGGCGACGGTGCGGGTATCCTCACCCAAATCCCTCACGAGTTTTTTAAGAAATCCTGGCCTAAAAAGCTGCCTGAAGCGGGTCGCTACGCGGTGGGGATGGTTTTTTTACCCGCTTTCCCGGCTGACCGCGAAAAGTGCGAAGCGATTCTCGCCCGCGTCGTAAAAGTGGAAGGCCAGACCATTATTGGCTGGCGCGACGTTCCGATCAACGCCGAAGAGTGCGGTGAACTCTCTCGCGAGGTCATGCCCAACATCAAACAGGTTTTCATCGCCGTTTCCGCCGACATTAAAGATGAAGACCATTTCGAGCGCAAACTCTATGTCATCCGCCGCATCATTGAAAACGAGGTCAAGAAAACCAGCCTCAAATATAAAAATGATTTCTATGTCTGCAGTCTTTCTTCGCGGACCATCGTTTATAAAGGGCAGTTCATCGCCTATCAGGTTTCAAAGTTTTTCCTTGATCTAAAAGATCCTGCGTTCGTTTCGGCGCTGGCCATGGTCCACTCGCGATTCAGCACGAACACTTTTCCTTCGTGGAAACGCGCTCACCCGTACCGCTACATCATGCATAACGGCGAGATCAACACGCTCCGCGGCAACACGAACTGGATGCGCGCGCGCGAAACCATATTCCAGTCCGAGCGCTTCGGCGCCGACATGAAGAAACTCCTGCCGATCATCGACGCGGACGGGTCCGATTCCTCGATGTTCGACAACGCTTTGGAACTCCTCGTCCACACGGGCCGGAGCCTCCCTCACGCCATCATGATGATGATCCCCGAGGCCTGGCAGAAAGACGACATGATGGATCCGAAGAAAAAAGCGTTCTATGAATACCACTCCTGCCTGATGGAGCCCTGGGACGGGCCGGCTTGCATCGGATTTACTGACGGACATTCTATCGGCGCGGTGCTGGACCGCAACGGTTTGCGGCCTTCGCGCTATCTCGTGACCAAAGACGGCCTCATGATATTGTCGTCTGAGGCGGGCGTGATCGAAGTCGAGCCGAAAAATATATCGTACAAAGGACGCCTCCAGCCCGGTAAAATTCTCCTCGTCGATACCGTGAAGGGGAAAATAATTTCGGACGAGGAAGTGAAGTCCGAACTCGCCGCCCGCAAACCCTACCGCCAGTGGCTCGACGAGAATATGATCCACATCGATAAGCTTAAAGACCCCAAGGCGAAAGCGGAGAAAGTGAACGCCGACTCGTTCTGGAAACTGGCCCGCTCGTTCGGATATACGCTCGAAGACATGAAAATTATTCTGCCTCCGATGGCGATGAACGGCCAGGAACCCGTGGGCTCCATGGGCATCGATATTCCGCTTGCCGTCCTTTCCGATAAGCCGCAGCTTTTGTTTAACTATTTTAAGCAGTTGTTCGCCCAGGTCACGAATCCTCCGGTCGACCCCTTGCGCGAAGACATGGTGATGGCCATCGAGTCCACCATTGGCGCCGAGCGGAACCTGTTCGATGAAACCCCTGAGCATTGCCATCAAATTGAGCTCGACTCTCCCACGCTTTCCGAAGACGAACTGCAGAAGCTTAAGGAAATTTCGGTCGGATCCATCCGTTCCAAAACGATCCCTTCGCTTTTCGTCGCGGCGGACGGCGAAGCGGGTTTGAAAAAGGCGATGGACGAGCTTTGCAAACAAGCGTCCAAGGCCGTCGATGAAGGCTGTTCGATCGTCATTATTTCTGATCGCGGTTCGAACGAAAAACTTTCGCCCATTCCGAGTTTACTTGCGGTGGCGGGCGTGCATCACCATTTGATCCGCGAAGGCAAACGCACTCGCGCCGGGATCGTCATTGAAAGCGGCGAGCCCCGCGAAGTCATGCATTTCTGCCTGCTCATGGGATATGGCGCCGCCGCCTGGTGTCCCTACATCGCTTACGAATCTATCCGCACGCTCATACAAGAAGGCGTCATTAAGGATGTGAACGAGAAAGACGCGCTCAAAAATTACCGCAAAGCGATCGATAAGGGCGTGCTCAAAGTTTCGACTAAAATGGGGATTTCGACTTTGCAGAGCTACCACGGCGCGCAGATTTTTGAAGCGATCGGCATTAATTCAGAAGTCATCGATCAGTATTTCACCTGGACCGCCTCGCGCGTCGAGGGGATCGGCCTGGACGCGATCGCGAAGGAATCGCTGACGCGGCACAAAGACGCCTATGCCGTGAACCCGGAGCTCACCGGCGAACTGGAAGTCGGCGGGCGCTATCAATGGCGTCGGCGCGGCGAACTGCACATGTTGAATCCGGATACGGTGGGCAAACTTCAGCACGCGGCGCGCACCAATACCGCCAGTTCCTACAAAGAATTTTCGCAGATGGTGAACGACCAGAATTCGCGGCTCATGACGCTCCGCGGCCTTTTGAAATTTAAAGGCCAGAACCCGATTCCCATTGACGAAGTTGAGCCAGTGAAAGAAATCGTGAAGCGCTTCGCGACGGGGGCCATGTCGCTTGGGTCCATCTCGCGCGAAACTCACGAGACGCTGGCCATCGCCATGAACCGGATCGGCGCGAAATCGAACACGGGCGAAGGCGGTGAAGATCCCGCGCGCTATGTTCCGGACGCCAACGGCGATTCGCGTCGGAGTTCCATTAAACAGGTGGCGTCGGGCCGCTTCGGCGTGACCATCAACTATTTGGTGAACGCGGACGATTTGCAGATTAAAATCGCGCAAGGAGCCAAGCC
>JANLTE010000160.1:0-5405 GCA_031362785.1 Elusimicrobiota bacterium | reverse complement strand
GATCGTTTTCCCATCGCAGAACGCGAGCAGCGACAGCTCATCGCCCACCAATCCCTCTTCGATCAAAATTTTATCGCCCGCCGCGCCGAACGCTTTCCGCACCATCATTTGATCCACCGCCGCTTCCGCTTCGGCAATCGTTTTGCAAACCGAAACGCCCTTGCCCGCCGCTAAACCATCCGCTTTAACGACGATGGGTGTATTGACCCAGCTGGACGGATGTTTCAGAAAATCAAAGGCCTTCGCCGCGCCGGAAAAAACCTCGTATTTCGCCGTGGGAATACCGTGTTTCGTCATGAAATTCTTGGAGAAAACTTTGCTGCCCTCGAGCTGGGCGGATTTCTGGTTGGGTCCGAAAACGCGCAAACCTGCTTTCTGAAACGCGTCCACGATGCCGCCGCACAGCGGGATCTCGGGTCCGACCACGGTTAAATCAATTTGTTTTGATTTGGCGAGGGTAATGTAGGCGTCCCAGGTTTTCTCCGCCGGGAGGAGCTCGGCGATCTGCCCAATGCCGCCGTTCCCGGGCGAGCAGTAAATCTTCCGAACTTTCGGGCTCTGCGCAAGTTTCCAGACGATCGCGTGCTCGCGCCCGCCCGAACCGATGACCAATATGTTCATAACACCAACCTTGGAAAAGTGAGCCGCCCGCCGGACTTGAACCGGCAACCTACGGTTTACAAAACCGTTGCTCCACCATTGAGCTAGGGCGGCGAGTGTAAATTCACGCGTATTTTATCAATTCCGATATGGAATTGAAACTTTAGGGACAATATAACTATTCTCTGGGAGAGGAGTTGAGGGGGTCCAGCAGATCGATGCGTTTTGCCATCCGAGTCGCGGAGTCGAAGCGGATGCTGACGCGATCTCCAACCTGAATTTGAGAAAGCTGTGATGATTCTTCCTTTTTTAACTGGGGCAGGACACCAATATCAAAACAATATGCTAATATTTAGGAGTCCTAATTAATATGAACCTATTTCCATACACATCTTCAAACGAAGTGAGCCGCAAACTAACGATCGGTTTATCCAAAGTTTCGAACGCGCTTAAGAAGCAGGCCTGGATCAATAGAACTAAGACCGGACTGAACCCGACCCAATCTCAGATCCTATCGTATTTATTGCTGAGAAAGGGGCTGAAAACGAGGCTCGGAGACGTCGCCGCCCACCTCAACGTCACCCCCGCAACCGTCAGCGATTCGGTTTCTTCATTGCAAAGAAAAATGCTCGTTAATAAATGTGCCCTGCCAGGCGACGCTAGGGAAGTTTCCATCTCATTAACCGAACTTGGCAGCCGGAGCGGCAAAAAAGCTACGGCGCTTCCAGAACAAATCATTGAGGCATCCCAGACCCTATCCACCGAAGAGCAGGGAACATTCTTGAAATCCCTGATGAAAATCGTCCGACACTTGCAGGAGAACGGTCAAATTTCAGTCAGCCGCATGTGTATCACATGCAAATACTTCAATTCGGATGTCTATAAAAGCGCTCAAAGACCTCACCACTGCGGATTCGTGGACGCGGCGTTCGGCGATCGGGAACTGAGAATGGATTGCCCTGATCACCTCATCAACGAAAATAATGAAACCATCATTTAAGGTCTACAGCGATTTCAATTGCCCTTTCTGTTACGGTCTCAACGAGCGGCTGCTCAAGCACAAAAACGAAATCATCGTTCAATGGAAGGGTGTGCAACATGCGCCTCAACTTTCAATCCCGCTGGCAGAGGCGTCGCCAGCTCTTGCCTATGAACTTGAGCGCGAAGTATCTCTCTTTGCGAACATCGCGCCAGAAATTCCCATTCAACTTCCCATCGGCAAACCCAATACCGCGCTGGCTATCTTAGCGGTTTCGGCGACAATGGTCGAATCTCCTGAAAAAGCAGAAACTTTTAAAAATCGGCTTTACCGAGACTTCTGGGTCATGGGTATCGATATTTCCAACGAACACTACCTTAGAAAAACCGCAAAGGAAGAAGGTTTATCGGATCAATTTCGATTCAACGACCAAAAGGAATCCTCCAAGCAATGGCACACCGAATGGTTCCAAAGCGGGCTTGGAAGCGTCCCGGCCTTGATCCGGAGCGATGGGAAAATCTTAATGGGTTTGGCCGGTGAAAGGGAACTTAACGAATTTTTAGCCGGAACATCATAAACGACCAGGAGGTTCATATCAGTGAGAAACATTAAAATTGGAATATTCGGGTGGGTGATCGCGCTGTCGGCGGCTCTCCCGACCCAAGCAGCGAATAAGGCATTAGAAAAAAGATCGTCTAACGCGAGCATCCCGGGTTACACGCATGGTTCGACGCAACTGCCGATGTCTCCAGTCTCTCTCGGCGATCTTGAAAATCTGAAAAAAACCGTTTTGTTTACGGATGAAGACGTTAAGTACTTGCAAATATCGAAGGACGTTTTGCATGACCAAGTTGAAGCAATTCTGGACGTTTGGTACGGTTTCGTTGGCTCCAACCCGCACCTGGTCTACTATTTTGGCGACAAAAAAGATTACCAGCCCAACTCCGCGTATCTCGCGGCAGTACGTAAACGTTTCGGTCAATGGATTTTGGATACGGCATCCGCGAATTACGATCAAAATTGGCTAAACTACCAGCACGAGATCGGACTCCGCCACCACCGCAGCAAAAAAAATAAAACTGATAACGTTAGTTCGGTCGAAAATATCAACTATCGCTATCTGCCGACCTTGACCTACCCTATCACAGCAACGCTGAAACCCTTTCTCGGGAAGAAAGGGCACAGCGCTGAAGACGTCGAAAAAATGCACCAGGCCTGGATCAAATCGGTACTCCTCCAAGTCACGCTTTGGAGCTATCCTTACGTTAAACCCGGAGACTTTTAATTACACGCACTTAACGATAGATTAATATAAAGGCGCTGCTGAAGATTAACTTCAACAGCGCCTTTTATTTTTTTCCACATATCTCCGAACCTTCAAGATCAGAAAGATTTTTTGGAGGCGAATCGAGAGAGATTAACGCATCGCCGCTTGGGAATACGATGCTTTGCTGAGGCGGGGGGCGGAAGATGGCGTAGGAGATGTTGCGCGATTCGAGCGCTTCGCTGAGGGCGGGAGTATGGAAGCCGCCGGCGATGAGGACGGCGATTTCGGGGGCTTCGGTTTCGCGGACTTTGCTAAGAAAGTTATCAGCCAGGGCTTTGTTGCGGCGTTCGGAGGCGTTGTAGAACGATTCGAAAGTCGTCAGGAGCCTGGAGTAGGCGTTCAGATCTTTATCGCGCGGTTGATTTTTTGGAGCAGGAGATACGGCCATGACGGCTCTTGAAAAATTCTTGACGGGCTGGGTGACGACGAGCTTCGCGATGCTGTCGAACTGCGTGTCGACCCGTTCTTTTAGCAACAGGATCGAAACCGGCAGTTGGTGCATTTTTTCCTGGCTCCGGTTATACGCGGCCCATTCATCGGGGGTGAGTTCGCGGTTCATGAGCTTTTCCACTTTTTCGAGCGCTTCGGACAGTGCGAAGGCTTCGCGCTGGCCGGGCGTTTGAGAGAGGCGCTCGATGGTGGCGTTTTTGAGCGCGATGATGTTGACTGAGAGTTCCGGCAAATTAATCTTTTCGGCCATGAACACATAGTAGATGTAGTCGTAAAAATCGGGATATTGATTGATTTGAACGCCGGCGGTGCTCATGAGGTTCTTCAAAAAGGCGTAATATTGGGAATAACTCACGCGGCCCAAACGGTAGGCGACGCTCATCTCGAGGAGCCACTGAAGTTCGCCGGGTTTGAGCTTTGAGGCGAGCGTTTTGATGAGGCGTCCGCGGCTTTCTCCGACCTTTTTGAAGTCCAGGTCCATTTCAATTTGCAGGAGCGCGAAATACTTCTCGATTTCAGGGTACTTGCCTGAGTTGATTTCGATCGAGCCGTTGAAGTATTTCAAATACTCGGTTAAGCCGATCTGGCGCTGTTCGAATTTACGCGAGAGCTCATCGAACCGGCGGACGTCCTGGTCGAAAATCCGCGACTTTACATCGTTTAAGTCCGCGTTCATCCGGCCGATCCAGGCGAGGGCTTCCTCTTTGGCTTGCGATCCGTGAAGGTCGGCGGCGATGCTGTTGAGATAGAGCGATTCGTCTTCCACGCCCCAGAGCAGGGGCGCTTTGTCGGCGGTTAAGCTGAAATATTCGGCGCCCGAAATGAGCGATTTGTTCATGAGCGTTTCCCAAACTTCGCGCTGGGCGCGGGCGCTTTTCTGCGCGCGGTATTGGTTCGTGTCGAAAGCGCCTTTGGATCCTTCCACGCCGATAAGCAGTGACGATCCGTTCATCTCCGCTTGAATGTGAGAGAGCGCTCCGACGATGCTGCGCTGCGCCTCATTCGTTTTGCTCGCGTCCTGAATTAAGAATACGAAGGGAGCGTCGGCGTCTTTGGATAAGTTCACTTTAACGATCTCGCCGCAGCTGTAGGGGAGCCCGCGCAAAGGAGCCGGCAAAATTCCGCTCAGAGAATCCGCGGGGGCCGACTTGGCGCGAGCCGTGGCCTGGCTCTGCAGGTTGCCCGACACGATGTTCGTTGCGCGGCCCTCGGGTAAAATTGAATCGTAAGAGGACGGAACGTCTTTGAAATTGGAAGGAAGCGAAGCCATTTGAGTAAATTCGCGTTGTTCGAGCGCTTTGGATTTGGCGGCTTCGGCGGCGGCGCGGCGGGTTTCCCATAAATCGACCGCTAAAAGCTGCGACATGCACGAGGGATAAAGCAGGAAAGACACGATCAGGCAGCTGACGAATTTCTTACCCATGGATCCTCCTCAAAAAAAATTACCCCCTGGTTGGCCAAGGGGTAATTAAATAAAAACTCCTGATTTAAAATCGAACCGGGACGCCGCGTCATCGTTTGAAGCGTACACGATTCTGGGCCCAGTGTTCTTCTTCCGGGTGCGGGAATGTTCGCGCAGGACCTGTTTTACTTGAGCCAGGCCGGATGCATCCAATCTCTGTAAGGAATACTTCCCCCCGTTCTGAACGCTTGCAAGGCGGTTAGCGGGTTGGACTTTGGGGAGCTTGAGCCAGCTTTCTTTCTGCGCCACGCATTGCTGGACCCCGTGAAAATAGGAAAATTGCTGCTGATCTGACTGGTGGTTTTGGGGTGCGGCTTCAGAACTGACAAATTTGATAAGGGAAGAGCAGGCGGCCTGGAAGGTATGGGCGATTTCAAGCGGATGGGCCATCCGGCAGAGGTCCCCCGCCAGGGAGCCGACCGCGCGAATCGAGCTTTGAGCGTCAACCGGACCGGAAAGTCTTAGTTTAATCCAGCCGTTTTGAAGCCCAGCGAACTGGAAGAAACAGAGGACGGTCAGGAACCGAAGGATCGTTTCCCTTGAAGGAGCTTCCAGCGCGTCCGTACCAAAGCCGCGTTTCATAAGGG
>JANLTE010000021.1:0-4919 GCA_031362785.1 Elusimicrobiota bacterium | reverse complement strand
TGGATCTGCTCCAACATCTCTACATACTTTTTCTGGTATGGGGCCCATACAGCAGAAGCGTACTCAAGTTTGGACCTAATAATGCAGTTGAACATAGAAATCATGGCTTCGGGCTTAGTAAACTGTTTGCTAGATCTTATAACAAACCCTAATAGTTTGTAGCACGATGTAGCCAACTGCAATATATGGTCTGAGAACGTGAGTTTGGAATCAAAGACTACCCCAAGGTCTTTGATGGATTTAACGGATGACAATATCTCTTCCCTTATTTTATAAATAAATTGAACAGGGTTTTTTGAGCGCGTATACGTCATGGATACACATTTTTTCGTATTAAAATATAATTTACTATCAACAGCCCACGCGGTTATTGCATCCAAGTCCAGTTGTAATTTAATGCAATCTTCACTGCTGCGAATCTTCATTAGCAATTTTAGATCGTCAGCAAAAAGCAGGCAAGTGGCGTGTTGGATGCATTCTTGTAGGTCGTCAATTAATATTAAGAAAAGTATAGGCCCTAGATTTGAACCCTGTGGTACTCCAGAGAATGCAGTGAATTCCCTAGACTCATAACCGTTGATGCAAACATATTGTTTTCTGTTCCTTAAATAGGACACAAAAAAATTTATGAGCGGTTCGTCAAACCCGATTTTGTGCATCTTTTTTAAAAGTGTATCGTGATCAACTCGGTCAAATGCCTTAGCGAAGTCCGTATAAATCACATCTGTTTGGTATTGCGCGTCCAATCCTCTTGCCACTCTTTGTGAGAGTTCAAGAAGGTTGGATACGGTGGACCTTTTTGGCAAAAAACCATGTTGATTTCCGCCAAAAAACGGTTTTACCTTATTTTTTAATTTTCCGCATATTATTGTTTCGAAGACCTTTGGAAGTAATGACAATACCGCCACTGGTCTATAGTTATGCGTATCTGTTTTACTCCCTGACTTGTGCACTGGGCTTACCCTAGTAAGTTTCCAAGATTGGGGAAAGGTTGACGTTGATATGCTAAGGTTAATTATGAATGAAATTGTTTTAAACAATTGATCTACCAGGTTAATAATGATATAAGGTGGGATTCCGTCCGGTCCCGTGGCCTTGTCGGGCCTTTGTTCCCGGATGCAAGCCTTCACTTCCTCAGGATTAATTAAACCCAGAGAAATTGAACCTGTATTCTTGGGAATATCTTGCCGGAGACTCTTGGCATCTAGAATGGGGGGTATTTGGTTATATACCGACTTGAAATAATCTACAAATTTTTCTGAAACCATTAGGGGGCATTGTATGATTTCATCAACGTTCATGAGTCCAATGGGGGAACCCCCACCCGTTTTTTGTGATCTAATATATTGCCAAAATGTTTTGGGGCCGTCTTTGATTCCCTCTTCAATATTAGACAAATATAGTTTCTTCTTGGAAGACATTTCTTTTTTTAATTCGGATCTCTTCGCGGAGAATAACAAGTAATCTGATTTACTCTTAGTAACCTTGTATTTTCTGCGAAGTGATTCCTTACATTTAATTTTATCGATAATACTTCTGTCAAACCATATTGGGTAGTTAACATTTGTTTTCAATGGTTTTTTCAAAGGTACACATATATCAAATATAAACATTAGGACAGTGTAAAAATAGTCAACGGCATCGTCAACTGATTTCATTCCATATAGATGATCCCAGTTAAAGTGGGATAGTATATTTTGGCATAGATTTATGTTAATACGCTTAAAATTAAATTTGTTGAAGTGGATCCGATTCGATATGGAAGGTAGTGGCGTTCGGCAGTGGTTTGAACGCGTTTCACGCCTGCTGCATTGCGACCTCGACAAGGTTGCCGAGATGGATAATGTGGGGTGGTGGGGATCTTCTTTGACCAATGGTTCATCACTGTACACCACATCACAAATGTTTACGTTGCTTAATACCAAATCAAGCATATTGTTATGTTTATTTCGCACTGAATTGTGTTGCTGCAGTCCATTAGATTCAACAAAACAAATGTGGTCTAGCAAAACATCTTCTGGCTTGTTATGCAGGTTGAAGTCTCCTATAATTATAATGTTTTTGTTGGCCAGGAAGCTACCTTTATTATTGATGTGTTCATAAAACTTAATACGAGTGTCTCTGTCATCCGTGCAGTAAAAGTATACGACACAAACAAGCGCCGTGAAGTTATTTTTGGTAATTTTTACCCAAATATGTTCGCCTTCCGTCTCTAATTCGTACATACGTTGGGACATAATCGGCTTCCGTATAGCTACGCAAACGCCCCCCCCCGCGTGACACTGCGGCGGCAGCGCTCTCCGGCCTGCGCCGGCCAGCACTGGCTGCCGATGCACTCGCGTTGTCTCTGTCCCGCCGATGTACTTCATATCTATTGTCAAATAGCTCGGCGTCTTGGACAGAGGCGCTCAACCATGTCTCTGTTAGTGCTAGGATGTCGACATTTTGTGTTAATACGTTTGTTGTGAACTCATTTATTTTTGTATTTACACCTCTTATATTTTGATAGGTCAGTCCTATGTGAGCCATTATACGGAGGAACTCTTTATTTGTTCCTGTTTCGAATTCTTATAGAATGGAAATTTAAATTTATTTACAGATATACCAGCGGGCCAGACTTCGGGATTCAGGAGTTTATCCTTGAGTTCTTCCGATATTCCAATTTTAAATGAGCTGTAATTTCCGCGGGCTTGCAACTTAACTACTTCGATTTGGTCACGGCTGAATCCCTGGGAATCAATGAAGTTTGCTATGTTTGCTACTTCTGTTTCCGGGCAGAATGGCCAAGCGTGCACGTAAAACTTACGTGGTACTGCACGCAACGTCGGATCAGCCTTGGTCCCTTTGATAATGGGGATAGGCTTGCGCATCCGTGGTTTCCGAGTTTTAGTTATCCAGACACTTTTGTCGTCTTCAGGGTCGTCTGGTTTGGTAGATATTTGAGGAATTAGATTGATTTCAGGTTGCCTAGAGCAACTCTTTTCCTTTTTTTTTATTTTTGTTAGACTTATTTTTTGGGGGTATATCCGCGCTCGTGGTTGGTGGTTCCACGGTTTCGGGCCCCTGCAGCGGTAACGTGCGGCCGGCCGCTTCGAGTGAAACTACCTTAGCGCACAGCTTAGCAATAGAGGTATTTTGCAAATTAATTTGTTGTTTTTGCTCACCAATCTCCTCCTTCAGTTCCGATACCGATGTGGTAAGCAGCTCTATCTTCTTTACCAACTCCACTACGGCTTGGTTAATTATGTCCCACGCTTGGGATCGTGTAGACATATTTATTTAGGAGCGTTAATAACACGTTCACACATTTGAAAGGTATTATTGTTGTGAATTATTAAATTATTACTAATTTAATACTAATCATACCGTGTAATTGTGATGGCAATCACAAACTGATAAATGAGTATTATTTACAACCAATATGAAAAGGTTTGCGTCTAATAACTGTGAACGCAGGGCCGGTTAATTATTATTCCGAACATAAAAAGTTGTGATTATCACGACAACATGAAATTTGGAAACATTGATAAGCGGGAAATTGTTTTCAAACATAATACCACCAAGAAGTGTGGTATGTTTGGAGTTGCCAAAAAACCACGAATGATGCCACTATCGTGATTGATTTTTGTGGTATTCCTCCTTTAGCCAGCGTTTCGGACAGCGTTATAATGTTCATCATCAAGCGGTGAAAATCTCAAATCATATTGAATGAATAATACCACCTAAAATTTTACCCAAAACAATTAAACCAATAACCGTGGATCTCAAGCAACAAATTAAGGACCGATTGATCATAACTAAATAAATTACAATATCATTTTAAAAAGGATGACGAAACAGATTAACGATTACTTGTTTACCTTTTAACATGTAAAAAAGAGTATGAAATAGATGATAAGGTTATAATGTCTTACGACTTCCGCTCTCAGGTTCAGATTTAAATCCTAATTTAATTTTGGGGGAAATTTTAAATAAACTTGCTGGAGGATACGTGTTTTTTTACCGAATAATATTTTTTATTATCTCGCAGGTATTTTCTAATTTTAATCTTGACATTGAGAAAATGGAAAATGTTGCAGACGTGATGATGAAAGGAGTCTAAAAAACTAGTACTTGAGTTAACACCAGAGTCAGATGGCGGCAGCGATTTGGGTACATTATTGGAGTACTAAAGAATATTTTTTCTTTATGCGTTAGTTTAATTAAAAATAATTTGAATAGATTAAATGTAAATTAAAAGTTAGTGGATCAAACGTGAATAGATAAATTGTAAAACACAGTTAATGAATTAAACGTGAATAATTTGAATAGATAAAATGTAAAAGAAGTAATGAATTAAGCGTAAATAACTCCGAATAACTTTAATATACTAAAGTAAAACAAAGTGAATGAATTAAACGTTAATAATTGTAATAGATTAAAATAATGTGTTTTAGTAGTAAAACAGTAGTATGTAAAACGGGCTTGACATTCAGCACCATCCTCCCGCGCCCCGCTACCCCGCAGCGGTCAGTTGTATTTTAACAGCTGGGAGTCACATGTTACAGCGCTGCCTATCAATTCGTCACCATTTCCAGTCATTGACGGAGAGTGGTGAACATATTACTTTTAAATTTTTTTACGAAAAAAACATCATCGGAGGACAAAATGTCATCTACCTTTTTTGCTCTAAATAAGGTCAGGAATCACTGGTTAAAATAAGTCAAGTACGTCCCTTAACACCCTGTATATATATATTTTCACTTAATTTTTGAAAAACTGTAAGTTTTATTTTTTTATGTACATTTCTTTGTAAGAATAATAAAAAAAAAATGTCAATACCATTTTTAATTTCAACTGGTAATACATTAAAACACTTGAGAATCATATACTCTAACGTTATTTGTACGTATTTGTCTATATGTTAAGGAACCATTAAT
>JANLTE010000009.1:0-2450 GCA_031362785.1 Elusimicrobiota bacterium | reverse complement strand
AACAGGTCGATGGTTTCACGACCAACCCCACTCTCATGAAGAGAGCCGGGGTCACTCAATACGAAGCTTTCGCGAAAGACATCTTAAGCGAGATCAAAGACGCCTTCATCTCTTTCGAAGTTTTTTCAGACGAATTTGATGAAATGGAACGCCAGGCATACAAAATAGCGAGCTGGGCCAAAAATGTCCACGTTAAGATTCCGATCATGAACACGAAGGGTCAGTCCTCCTGCCCGCTCATTAAGAAGTTGGCCGCGCAAGGAATCGTTTTAAACGTTACCGCGATTCTGACCTTGGACCAAGTGAAGGAAGTATCGAAAGTGTTGGACCCAAAAGTACCTTCGATCGTATCCGTATTTGCCGGCCGGGTGGCTGACACCGGATGCGATCCGATGCCTCTCATGAAGGAGTCCGCGCAAATTTTGAAATCGCTCCCGGCTTCCGAGCTCCTTTGGGCTTCTTCCCGCGAAGTCTATAATATTTTTCAGGCCGAAGAAGCCGGCTGTAAAATCATCACCGTGACCCCGGACATTATTAAGAAGCTCTCCCTGCTTGGAAAGGATCTCTACGATCTCTCGCTCGACACCGTCAAAACGTTTTACGATGACGGACAGAAAGCGGGGTTTTCAATTTAACCCGTCTCAACTGACGGCTCGCCAAAGCTTATTTAATGTCCAACCGAATATCCGGTAATCGCAGACCCAGAATTTTAATCACGGGGGTCGCGGGTTTTATTGGGAGCAATCTCGCTGACCGGTTGCTCCAGGAAGGTTATTCCGTCACCGGCATCGATAATCTGGCCTACGGCGTCAAAGCACAAATTCCCAGCGGCGTCCGTTTCTTCAAAGCAGACATCCGAAGCCCAAAAATCTACCCTCTGTTTAAAAACATCGATTATGTGTTTCACCTTGCGGCCAAAAACTGCATTGGCGACTGCCAGGAGGATCCCGTGGAAACATCCGACATTAACGTGACCGGAACCGTAAACGTTTTTGAGGCCTCGAAACGCAGTCAGGTAAAGAAAGTCATTTACGCGGAATCTTCGGCCATTTATGAAGGGAGCAAAAAATATCCGACGCCCGAAGAGGAGGTGGCTCCACAAAGTTTTTACGCTCAGAGCAAGTTGGCTGAAAAGCTTTTCGCGGACGCCTACGGCGTTTTTTTCGGCTTGAAATCAACCGCGCTCCGGTATTTTTGCGTTTACGGACCTCGGCAGGACTATCGGCGGACCGTCCCGCCCGTTATGAGCGCGTTCATCATACGGCTTTTGAAAAAGCAGCGCCCCGTTATTTACGGGTCCGGAAAAAAGCGCCGCGACTTCGTCTATGTGGACGATGTGAACGATTTTCATCTGCGTTGCATCACGGACCAAAGAACCGACGGCGGCACTTTTAACCTGGGAAGCGGCGAAAACTATTCCGTTCAGGACATCTACGAGATCATCGAGAATGAGTTAAGGTCGGGGATCAAACCCATTTATAAAGCGGATTTACCAGGGGAATCGGAGTTAACTCTGGCCGATGCCCGCAGGGCCAAGGCCCTTGGCTGGAAAGCAAAAACAAGTTTAGAACAGGGCGTTCGAGCGTCCATCCAGTTCATCAAAAGCAAGGTGATGCCGCGCATAGCGCGTCACGGATGAAAGCCCTGATCCTGGCGGCTGGAAAAAGCACCCGCATCAGTTCCGCAGTTCCCTCCACACCAAAGCCACTTATTGAAATCGACGGTCAACCAGCGCTCGTTCACAATCTGGAGTTATTGAAACGGTACGGGATTAACGATTGTTGGATCAACTTGCATTTTGAGCCAGGTCAAATTCAAAAAGTGATAGGGGACGGAAGTTGGTGGAACGTTTCCGTTCGGTACTCCCTCGAAAATGAAATTCTGGGCACGGCAGGCGCGGTGAAGAACCTCGAAAAAGAGCTGGGCGACGATACCTTTTGGGTGATCTATGGCGATAACTATACGGACTGCGACTTAGAAGAAATGCTGCGGTTCCATAAAGAAAAACACGCCTTGGGAACCGTTGCCGTTTTTGACTTTGAGAAGAATCAAAACAGCCTCATCGCCGGCGGAAAAATTGAGTGCGATTCGGATGGCCAAATCCAAAAATTTTTAGAGGGGGAGAAAGCTTCCGCCAGCCCATCGAACCTTGTGAACGGCGGGATATACGCGTTTGAACCAGAAATCCTTCAGTATATACCTCAGGGCTTTTCAGATTTTGGAAAAGACGTGTTCCCTGCTCTTTTGCAAAGTCAAAAAAAAATATATGCTTATCAGATGCGCGGATTTTGTTTCGCCATCGACACTCCCCAGGCGATGAAAGTCACCCGGGAAATTTTGGCGCAAAGGAAGAAATGATCGTCACTAGAACCCCTTTTAGAGTCACCCTGGGCGGCGGAGGCACCGATTTGCCTTCCTTTTATGAAAAGCACGGCGGGTTTATCCTCGCG
>JANLTE010000005.1:0-3189 GCA_031362785.1 Elusimicrobiota bacterium | reverse complement strand
CGCGCACGCGCTTCCGACCGAACAAACATCAGGAGGGAATTGAACACCCCTGATGGCGCCAAGATCGTTTTAAACATCGGACCGTTCAAGCTTCAAAAAGATCCAGTCTCGTTCGTAAAGCTCGCGGCGAGGGTCGCGAAGCAATGTCCCAACGTAGAATTCTGGATGGCGGGCGATGGAGAGCTGCGCGAAAAAGTGGTTTCGACCATTAAGGAGCTCAAGGTTGAAAAACAGATCCAGCTGCTCGGCTGGCGGAGAGACATCCCTGAACTCTTATGCGCCTCGGACATTCACGTTTTAACTTCTCTTTGGGAAGGGTTGCCGCGCTCAGTGGTCGAAGCCTTAATCGTTGGCAGGCCCGTGGTCGCGTTTGGAGTCAATGGGTTAAAAGACATCATCAGAAACGATGAAAACGGATACATTCTAAATCCGGGAGAGATTGATCAGATGGCGGAAAAAATAGCGCTGGTTTTAACGAACGAAGCGCTCGCAAAAAAACTTTCCGCCGGAGCGCTAAGCACGATTGACGAAACTTTCGACATCAACAACATGGTCCGCCGCCAAGAAGAGCTGTACGAAAATTTGACAAACGAACTTTCAGTTGTTAACATGGTGGGCTAATTACCGACGAAGAAATAGATTTGAAGCGCATTTCTGAACGAGAGGAGCAAACAGTGGCATATAAAGTATCGTTGATTCCCGGGGACGGAACGGGGCCTGAAATTATGGAGACCGTTAGGCGCGTGACCGACGCGACCGGCGTTAAAATCGATTGGGAAGTGGTGGAAGCGGGCGCCGACGTTATGGATAAATACGGCACGCCCCTGCCAGAAAACGTTTTGAAATCCATCGCGAGAAATAAAGTGGCTATCAAGGGGCCGATCACGACTCCCATCGGAACGGGTTTTCGCTCGGTCAACGTGGCGATCCGCAAAGAGCTCGACCTCTACGCCTGCCTCCGTCCCTGCAAATCCTACGACGGGGTGCGCTCCAGATTTGAGAACATTGACCTGGTGATCGTGCGCGAAAACACTGAAGATTTGTACGCGGGAATCGAGTGGCCCATTGGCGCTCCGGAATCCTTAGAAGTGATCAAGCTTTCCAAAAACAAGATCCGTGAAGACTCCGCGATCTCCATCAAACCCATTTCAAGAATGGGATCGGAGCGCATCGTAAAGTTCGCGTTCGACTACGCGGTTAAACACAAACGCAAGAAAGTCACGGCGGTTACCAAAGCCAACATTATGAAGTGCACGGATGGCCTCTTTTACGAAGTAGCGCGCGAAGTCGCCAAGAGCTACAGCGGCATCGAATACGAAGAACGGCTCATCGACAATATGTGCATGCAGCTCGTTCAAAAGCCTGAACTTTATGACGTGATCGTGTTGCCCAATCTGTACGGAGATATTTTGTCCGACCTCTGCGCAGGTCTGGTGGGAGGCTTGGGCGTGGCTCCGGGCGCAAATTTCGGAACGGAAATTGCGGTGTTTGAAGCGATTCATGGCTCGGCGCCCAAATACGCGGGGCAAAATAAGGTCAACCCTTCCGCCTGCCTTCTTTCAGCCAAATTAATGCTCGAGCACCTAAAGGAAACTGAAGCGGCCGCACGACTTGAAAACGCCATCAAGGAAATATTTAGGGAAGGCAAGTCTGTGACATATGACATGAAGGATAAGCGCAACGACCCCACCGCAGTTGGTACCAAGGAAATGGGCGATGCGATAATCGCGACAATGAACAAGAGGTCCCTTTCTCGCGCATGAAAAAAATTGCCCTTTGCTCGATCCTTTTAATAACGCCGCTCCTGATAGGGGGCAGCGTTTACGTTGCGCAATCGAGCAACAATCAGGCGGAAGTTTTACCTCTGGACGGCCAGTGGCAGGAGCTCCAGCGCAAGATTGATTTTCAAGTGAAGCATTTCCCCGGAGTCTCGGGTATCTACATCAAAGACGTTAAGACCGGTTGGGTGATCGAAAATAATTCCGAGCGCCTGTTTCCAAGCGCCAGCCTCGTCAAGATTCCCGTGATGGTCGCGATGTATGACGCCCAATCCAAAGGCAGAATTTCTCTCGATGAAACGCTTTCTCTGCAGCGGAACTTGAAAGCGCGGGGATCGGGTTCGCTCAAGTTTCAAAGGACGGGAACCAAATACACCATCCGTCAGCTGATATACAAAATGATCACAGAATCGGACAACACGGCCACCAACATGCTGACCGATTTTTTGGGATTAGACTACTTTAACTCCAACTTTCTCAAACTGGGACTCACCCACACGAACTTTTCCCGCATGATCATGGATTTAAGAAAACGGGACCACGGCATCGAGAATTATACGACCCCGCGCGACATGTCGCGGCTGCTTGAAATGATGTATGAACGGGACATTACGGGTTCGGACGAAATGATCGCAATTTTAAAAGGCCAGAAGATCAATGACCGACTCGCGGTCAGCATTCCGGACGAATGGGAAATTGGGCACAAGACTGGCCTTATGAATAACGGATGCCACGACGTGGGGATCGTATTTTCTCCCAGAGGAGACTATGTGATCTGCGTGTTAACTTCCAATTTTGGAAATATCCGCAGGGCGAAAAGTTTCATCAGCGAAATTTCCTATCTTACGGCCAACTATTACCAGCGCGCTCCCATTCAAACCCGAAAGGAACGCAAGGTCGTCCTCTCGCGCGCCAGAGCGCGAAACAGCAAAAAGTTATCGGGCCTGCCGAAAAGCTCCGCTCCCCAAAGCTAACCTTCAACCTCATTTACGCAAAGCAGTCCATAAAATCTCCGAAAGAGACTAGCCGGAAAGCTTTTTCCTTAATATAATGTGTTGCTTATGTCAGACACAGGCAGTCTTTAAGTTGATGGAACGCACCTGCGTTTTGGTAAAGCCTGACGGAGTGCAGAAAAAATTGATTGGGGCCATCCTCGCGCGATTTGAAAAAGAAGGGTTGAATCTCATCGCGCTGAGAATGATGCCTCCCGAAAAAGCCTTCATCGAACAGTTTTACATGGAACATAAGGATAAATCGTTTTACGAGCCCCTGATTCAGTTTATGACGTCGGGGCCCATCGTGGCTTGCGCCTGGGAAGGGGAGAACGCGATTGCGCGAGTGCGCGCCATCAACGGCGCGACCGACTCCAAAAAAGCAGAACCCGGAACTCTGCGCGGACAGTACGGAACCG
>JANLTE010000418.1:0-3965 GCA_031362785.1 Elusimicrobiota bacterium | reverse complement strand
TCTGATGATGGATCTGTTTCTGAATCGCGGCGTTGAGATTTGGATGATCTTTCGAATGGTAACCCTCACCCTTCCCATGTTCTTCCCGCTTTCGGTGCCCATGGCATGCCTCTTGGGCGTCTTGATAGCTTACGGACGGTTCACTGAGGACGGCGAATTAACGGCGCTGCGGTCCGGCGGCTGTTCCCTCTGGCAATACAGCGCCCCTAACTTATTGGTGGCGCTCCTTTTTAGCGCGGGGCTCGTCTTGCTAAACCTGCATCTCGTGCCTCTGGCCACTCAGGAGTTCAAAGGACTCTACATTTCTGTCGCGCAGAAAAATCCTTTGGCGCTTTTCGCGCCCAAAACAATGAACCAGTTCGGCGAATATAAAGTGATCGTGGACCAAATGGATCGGCGCAAGAAAAAGCTGAACGGGATCAGCATCTATAAAACAAACCCGAACGGCGCGCCTACGCGGATATTGGCGCCTGTTGGCGAGCTCGAATCGATATCGGGTGACGGGATCACGCTCACGCTGTTTAACGGCTCCATCCATCAGCCGAACCCCGAAAAAAATAACGAGTACAGCATCACTCAGTTTAACCGCTTCGCCGTTCGAATTCCGGAGCAGATGGAAACCGAGGCTCGAGTGTTCACTCCGCGCGAAATGACTTCGACTCAAATCAAGGAAAAAATTTCGGAGGTGGTTCAAAATAGGGCGAACACCGCTTCGTTAAGGACGGAATATCATTACCGAATCGCGGTGGCGTTCGCGCCGTTGGCGTTTTGCATCCTGGGATTGGCGCTAGGGATTCGCTTAAAAAAAGGCAGCAAGTCTCTGGGCATCGGTGTGAGCATCGTCATCATCATCGTTTATTATGGACTCTCCATCTTATCGTTGTCCATCGCTTCGCAGGGGCTCTTTCCGCCGCTATTGATCACATGGGTTCCCAACATCGTTACTTTGGGGACCGGCGTCTATCTTTTTAAACGGTTGCTCCGCCAATGAATACCATTTTAAACCGCTACATCGCGAAGGAATTTTTTAAGGCGTTTTTTTTCACCATCCTCATTTTCACTTTGGTCATCCAAATTGGACACCTCTTTGACCGGCTCGAAGTTTTTATGAGAAATCAAGTATCGTGGATGATCATCATTCCCTATTTATTCGCGATGGCTCCTTTCTGGCTCATCCAGGCCCTGCCGCTTTGCACGCTGATCGCGGGAGTTTTCACGATCGGCAACATGTCTCAGGCGGGAGAGCTTTTTTGCCTGAATTCAAGCGGCATTTCTTCCCGACAGATTTTGAAACCTCTTCTGTTCGTCGGTATTTTTTTAACCGTCGTGACTTTTTTTCTGGGCGACACTTTGATGCCGCGCGCGACCTATTACGCTCGCTCCCTTTACCGAACTTACGTCGATAAGGTTGGCCTCCAAAAAAATGACTGGTACGACATCATCGTGCTCGCGAAGAACCATAAACGCATCAGCGCCAAACATTTGGACCTGGAGAACAATCGGATACACATCGTGACCGTTGAAGAGTACGGAGATCATTTGAATTTGCGGCAGGCGCTCACCGCGCAAACTGCGGAATGGAGCCCGGAGAAGGGCTGGATCTTTTATGAAGGCGTGGTGCGGCTATTTTCCAGGGATGGTAACGAAATTGTGGAAGAAGAGTCGTTCGTCACCGCCCAGATCGATTTACCGGAGAAACCCTCGGACCTGGTCCCGCTTCAGGCGATGCCGGAGGAGCTGTCCCTTTCAGAGCTTAAAGCGTACATCGCTAAAATTCAAAACCTCGGGATCCCGACACTCAAAGAAAGAGTTCAGTATCATTTAAAAATCGCGTTTCCTTTCACGCACATCCTGGTGCTGGGCATCGGCCTTCCGATCGCATTTAAAACGACCCCCGTTGGCGGAGGCAGAGGGAAGAAAGCGTTTGGGCGGATGAAGTCGCTGGCGATCGCGCTTTTGATCGCGTTTGCGTACTACACTTTCGTGACGATGGGACAGGCGCTGGGCGAATCGCGCAAGATGCCGCCCTGGGCGGGAATCTGGTTAGCTAACTCAATTTTTCTAATCGCGGGGATTCATTTAACGAGGAAGGTCGAGTAGTCTTACCGGATGAGCGCGAGCTTTCCGGTCTTAACGACAGTGTTGTCAGCTTTATATCTGTATAGGTATACCCCGCTCGCCACGATTTCACCGTTATCGTTCTTTCCATCCCAATCATACTCGTAAACGAACTTGTTGGTCGCGATCGCGTTGCCGTTGGCACGGATGAGGCCGGACGGGACGTTGCGCACCAGCTGGCCCGAAAGATCGTGAATTGAAAGCTTGAATTCAGTCGCGGGGCGGGTCGTATTTAAAACGAGAGTCGTCACTGTGCCGAGCGCGGCACCCACTTTCTGCGCGTAGGAAGGGCCGCCCGGGTTGGGAAAATTAATGACCTTAGAAATGTCCATCGAATCGGAAGCAAAGGCTCTTTTGACCTGAAGAAGCGATCCTGAAAAGTCCGATACGGCCACGCCGGACTGGAGTCCCAAAAAAGTGTTGGAATGCGGAGCCGCAAAAAGCGTTTTACCCGCGGAACCGGGAAAGGGATCCGAATCTTTTCCGTTCGTTGTCGCGACCATTCCCGAGCCGCCCGCTTCAACCAAGTCGACGCCGAAGTTCGGCACGCCGCTGTTCACGCTATTTTGCTCAAGGCGAACTTCGCTCGCAGCGATGGTATCATCAATATGCCAGACCAAAAAAGCCTGATTTAAAGTCCCGAGCGGCAGCGCGTTGTCAAAGGTTTTTCCCGTGAGGTTGGTTCCCGCTCTCCGCTCAATCAAAAAATATTCCCGCGTTCCGTCAATTCCGGCCACCCCTAAAATCGGGATGCGCAGGAACGCGCTGGCGGTCGAAACAGCGAAATCTAAAATGACGCGCGTCCCGGCTTCGCTTGCGGTCACGGTTTGCGGTTTGGAAAATCCTAAAAATTGCTTGGACCAGGCGTCCAAATGCGCCGGATTGTTTCCGAGGGGCGATCCTAAATAAACGCCTGAATCCATCAAACTCCATTTGCCCACCATCGAAACGCTGGCGGACTGATAGAGATCTGGAAGCCCCAGCTGATGCCCGTACTCGTGGCAGATGACGCCCATGGGATCGATTCCGTTACTCTCCGATTCAGGAACGATGGTCACGCCGTTAAATAAAACTCCGTCGGCAGTAAAAGGATAACGAACCCCGTCGGTCTGGGCCGCCGCAGCCGGCACGGTGGGAGCGAATACGGACCAAAAGTTATCGCTCGAACATCCGGAGTCATTGGCCGTCTCGGCGCCGATGCCGGCATGGTAAACCATGATATGGTTGAACCTCAGGCCTCCGGGAGCGCCCGCGGAGAAATTAATTTCCGCGTCCGCGGCAGTTGCGGCATCTTTCGCGACTTGATCATAGTTGGAACAGATCCCCTGCGCGTAGTTTGCCAGAGTCAGCGGCAGTCGGTAAGCGCCCAGCCCTCCGGCTCCCGCGTTGGTAACAGTAGCGCTGACGGTCAACAGTCCATAAGAGTTTTCGTGATAAAAGGATTTCACTTGATCAAAAAAAATGCGGGTTTCGTCCAGCGTTTTGGTCATGGCTTTATCGCTAAAATCCACGCGAATCACTACGATGTAGGCGGTTGTGGGCGATAACGGGGTTTGGAAAAAAGGAGCGGCCTTAAGAGCGGCGGACCTTTCCGCGAACGCCTGCCGGTTCAAACGGCAGACGGCTTGAGTGGGAGCTACTGAACCTTCAGGCGGCGGAACGGCGCAAAGGTTTGTGATTTGTGACGAGCACGCGATTAGAACGGTGAGAAATAATTTGGAATAAAAGGAGTTGGGGTTATTTTGAGAGCAGGAGGAACTTGGTGACGATCTTTTTGGCATTTTCATTGAGTTGCTGCATGGAGGACGCTTCACCGGATTCCACATAATCAATTTCCGAAGTTCTGA
>JANLTE010000412.1:0-2646 GCA_031362785.1 Elusimicrobiota bacterium | reverse complement strand
CCGCCAACAGGATCGGGACGGTTTATTTTGATGAGATCCAGTTTGAATAAAATTCTTTTCGCGCTCCTTTTCGCGGGCGCCGCGAGCCCTGCGTTTTCGCTGGAGACTGCGCCGGACTATTTTCTCTTTAAGGGAGCGCCCGGGAAAAAAGTGACGCAGACTCTCACGATTAAGAATAGCGACGCGTTTCCGCAAAAAATCGCGCTCGGGTTCGAGCCCTGGCAGAAGGGTCAAGACGCTTCCTTTGTAAGCTTTTCCCCCGATGGGTTTAAATTGAAAAGCGGTGAATCGAAAAAGGTTTCCGTGATCTGCCGGGTTCCCAAACAGCAGGGCGAACTCTACGGTAACCTCGTGATCAAAAGCGTGCCGCAAACTGAAAATGCCTATGAGCTTCGCCTGAAAACCGAAGTTTGTCTGCAAATCGAAGGGACTCAATTGTCGGACCTCTCATTCGCCGGGATATCCGCCGAGAGGAAGGGACGGGACCTTTGGGTTCAAGCGAACATGAAGAACACGGGGAACATTAAATTAATTCCCAAGCTCGTCGCGCAAATGGGCGACCTGAAGGACATGGACCAGGCTCAAGTGTTGAGCGCGCAGAAAACCGTTTTCTATCCGAACGAGCAGGGCGCGTTTTCTGGCAGTCTCCCTCTGGCGGACGGCTCGTCCAAATATCAGAGAATTTTCGTAACCGCTTTTTATCACGCCGCGGACGGGCAGTTGGCGCGAAAATCCGAGTCGTTCATCGTTGAGGCGATGCCGTGAACGGGACTCTTCGAGGACATCGAGCGATCTGGATGGGGGCCGCTTTCGTCGCGGGTCTTGCGGGATCGTTATCCGCCTTGTCGGTAGAACTGCGCAATATTTCCAACGACCAGCTCTTCTCGAAAATCGATTTCGAAAAGGCGAACCCCGGAGTGCCCTACCATACCGCCAGGCAATACCTCAAAATTGAGTACCCCGAAGTCATCAAGCAGGAAGTCCGTATTTTTTCCAACAGGACCGTCATCGCTCCATCCACCACCGCCGCGCCTTCAACCGGCGAGCTTCGCCCGATCCTGTTCTTTCCGCCGCCACCGGCGGGGGGCGGAGAAGACCTCTTTCCTCTCTATTGGTTCGAGGCCTCTTCAACCGTTGCCAGCGGCCCGGATTTCTCCGCCTCAAACGAACCCCTGTGGCATCGCATGATTGACCTCAGCGATCGGAGTTTTAACCAGAAAAAACCCCTGTCGCGTTTGGCGGTATTTCCGACCAACGCGTCTTATGTGTATCTGGGAATGAAGTTGTCAACGAACGCGCCGGCCGGGACTTACGACACCAATCTCATCATCGAAATCGTGAGCCAGTTTCGGGATGTGAAGGCGCCTGAGATCAGGGCGCCCGCTTGCGAAAAAATACCTTTGACGGCCATGGTGCGTTTCACCGCGACGATGGAAGACGATTTTGACGTGAAGGAAGCGACTTTCCATTACCGGCTGAAAGGCGGGGCTGATTTTACTTCCGCGCCGATGCAGCTTCGTCAGAAAGTGGACAATCCGTTCCAATGGAATGCGATCGCGCTGGTTCAAGCCGAGCAGCTGCAGTTGGGTCTTTACGAATATTATTACGAATGCAGCGACGGAAATTTTCGCGCCTATTACGGTTCGCCGGCCGTGCCCAAAGAGCTGGAGCTGATCAGCGAGTTTGCCGAAATGGCTAAGTCCGTTTCAAACGAAGGCGGAAAGTTCGTCACTTCCGATTGCGCCCTCCAGTCGGGCGCCCCGGACCTAACATTCCCGGTGGGCAGCCTGCCGTTGAATATTATGATTACGGTTCAAAAAATTCGCGCTCAAACTTTGCCTCAGGTGGAGGGCCAAAACGCGGTGAGCGCTTACGAATTCGGTCCGAGCGGGCTCACCTTTGACCGGCCCGTTCCCCTGACATTTTCATTCGTGGACGATAACCAGGACGGGTTGTTGGACGGCACCGGCATTAACGAAACGGATTTGAGGATCTACTGGTTTGACGGCATCAATTGGCGCAACATGGGGGGCACGGTGAATCCGGAAGACAATAAAGTCACCGTTAACATTTCTCACTTCAGCGTTTACGCGCTGTTCCCCGCGGGACCGCTCACGCCCAGCGCGGTCCGGCCGCTTGAGAAAATCATCACGCCCAACGGGGACGGGATCAACGATTTCGCCCAGTTCGGGTTGACGGGTGAATTTGAAGTCAAGATCGTCGACATCGGCGGGCGGCTCGTTCGCAAACTGAATAACGTAAATACTTGGGATGGACGCAAGGACAACGGAGAGATGGCGGAAAGCGGCGTGTATGTGTATCAGGTCACTTCGAGCCAACTGGTCGATAAGGTGACGGGAACTCTGGCGGTGGCGCGGTGACCTGGCCCATGAAAAAAGTTTTGATCTCAGCGTTAACCATGATGATGCTCCCTGCGTTCGGGCGAGCGGCGTTTCAAGATCCGTATTGGAGCGCGCGGGTAGCGGGGTTGGGCGGAGCTTACGCGGGGTTGTCGAACGATGCGGGCGGAGTATTTTACAACGTGGCGGGCCTGGTGAAAGCGGAAAGCGCTCAAGCGGAGTTCACTTACGCTAAACTGTTCGCGGGCGTGGACGAAGTGAAGCTGTCGCTGAACAATTTGAGTTA
>JANLTE010000403.1:0-2468 GCA_031362785.1 Elusimicrobiota bacterium | reverse complement strand
GATTCATTGAAGAACCGGACGCCCTGCTCGCAGATAGAATGCACAATTTTTGGTCCTTCAGGCTCAACGCGCGGCGGACCGCCCTCAAAACGCTTTTTCCTTTTCGCTTTCAGTTTTTGAATTCGGTTCACGCTCGTTTCGAGCTCTTCTTTTGAGCACTTTCCGGTTTGATAAGCTTCCACCAGCGCGCGGTAAACTTCTTTTTGCGCGTTCAGATCGTGGCAGACCAGTAATATATCGTGTCCCGCGTTCATCGCGCGCACCGCCGCCTCTCCGATGGGGCAAATTTCCTTGATCGCTCCCATCTCGAGGTCGTCGCTGCAGATCACGCCGTCATATTTAAGTTTGCGCCTCAAATAATCGTGGACGATTTTTCTGGAAAATGTGGCGATATTTTTTGGATTCGAATCGAGATCCGGATAATAGGGATGAGAGGTCATCACCATGTCGATGCCTGCGTCAATCGCTTTAATGAAGGGCCTTAAGTGCACGGCTTCCATTTCTTCCCAAGTCGAACGGATGGTAGGGAGCCCGATGTGCGCGTCAACGGGAGCGTGTCCCTTGCCCGGAAAATGTTTTACGCAGGCCGAAACGCCGCCTTTCTGCATCCCTTGAATTCGAGCCAGCCCCATTTCTGTAACCATCTTCCAGTCTCTCCCGTAGGAACGAATCCCGATGTTGGGACTATAAACGCCGGTTAGGATGTCGAGCACCGGCCCAAGGTTAACGTCGATGCCCAGCCTCCGCAATTCTTTGGCTTCAATTTCACCTTGCATCCTCGCGTATTTTATTTTCCCTGTCTGGCCGATGGCCCAGCTGTCCGGAAAAACCGTTACGCCGTCGCGGAACATGATGACTCTTCCGCCCTCGTGGTCCGCCATGACGAGGATGTTCCGTCCGAGAGCCGTTTCCAAGTCGGATATTAGTTTTTTGAGCTGAGCGGGGGATTCAAAATTGATGCGGTAGAGAATTAGTCCTCCGGCGTTCAATTCTTTGAAATGACGAACGATGTCGGGAGTGATTTTAGTGCCGGGAATGCCAATCGATAGCGTCTGTCCGATGAGTTCTTCAATTGTCATCTTGGGCGTTATTGTACAAAAAAGAAAATCGATTATGATAGAATGTGCTTCGAGATGGAATTGACCGACTGGTTCATTGGCGGAACGAGCCTTAATTGGCAGGATTACAGCGTTTTGGTAGTCCTGCTTTTTTTATCGATTTTTTTAGGAATTTACTTAGGGAAGGAAGAGCAGTCAACCAACGATTTTTTTCTTGGCGGCCGCAAAGTTCCCTGGTGGGCAGCTTGTCTTTCGTTCGTTGCGACTGAAATCAGCGCCGTCACCATCATTGCGGTTCCCGCCACGGCCTACACGGAAAACTGGGAGTACGCGCAGTTCTTCATCGGATCGTTCGCGGCGCGGCTGGTGATCGCGTTCCTTTTCATCCCCGCCTTTTATCACTATAACTGCACTTCCATTTATGAATTTCTGCGCCACCGTTTCGGCCCAGAAACGCAGTATGCCGCGTCCGTCCTGTTTTTTATCACGCGCCTCCTGGCTTCGGGCGTGCGCTTGATGGCGGCCTGCTTAGCGGTCAGCGTATTGGTCGGCTGGCACATCATTCCAACCATTCTGCTTTTTTCCGTCGTCAGCATGGTTTACATCGCTTGGGGCGGCATTAAGGCGGTGGTGTGGACGAACGTTTTGCAGGCGCTGACGTTTATCGTCGGCGGTTTGGTCACCATCGGGTTCATCGCCTCGCAAGTCGACGGCGGAATTTCGGGAATTTTTCACGTCGCCAACGAGGCGGGCAAGCTTCAGATTTTCAATTGGGGGCCGAGTGTGACGGAACTCGGGATCGCCGATTTCGCAAAAAAAATACTGGCGGGGCCCAATATCGTTTGGATAGCGGTGCTAAATGGGCTGTTCGGTTCGATGGCCGCTTTCGGAACCGATCAGGAGCTCATGCAGCGGCTCCTCACAGTAGAGACTCGGCGAGAAAGCCAGAAGACGATGATATTGACCACTCTTGGAAGTTTTTCCGTGCTGCTGATTTACTTGACCATCGGCGCGGGCCTGTTCGCGTTTTATAAGCAGCATCCAGCGCTTCCGTTGCCTGAAAAGCTCGATAAAATTTTCCCTTACTTCATCGGTCAGGCCATGCCCGGTTTCATGCGGGGTTTGCTATTGTCCGCAATCGTGATGGCTAGCATTGATTCTCCCTTGGGTTCGTTATCATCGTCGTTTGTGACCGACATTTATAAAACCCTGATCAACAAAGCGAAAGATGAAAAACATTACTTATTTGTTTCCCGTGTCAGCGTTGTAGTTTTTGGGCTCATCCTGGCCTGTATCGCCTATTTTTTCAGCCACTTTGAAAAAATACTTTGGCTCGCGTTTAAAATTGGCGGCGTCACATATGGGTCGCTGCTCGGAATTTTTTTGCTGGGTCTCATCACAAAAAGAAAG
>JANLTE010000374.1:0-3243 GCA_031362785.1 Elusimicrobiota bacterium | reverse complement strand
ATTTGAAACCAAAGTTCCGGGTTTAAATCTGGACCTTTCACCAGTCGAAATGGATTTTAATTATGAAAAAACATTTGAAGCATCATTACCTGAGGCCTATGAGCGGATTATTTTAGACAGCATCACGGGCGACCCGACACTGTTTTCAAGGCGAGACTGGGTGGAAAAATCCTGGGCGTATCTGGCGCCCATTCTAGAACATTGGAGCGGCGCGCCTAGTAAAAATTTATTTTACTATCCCGCCGGCACCTGGGGGCCGAAGGAATCTTCACAACTGATGGCCTCTGGCGGTCACGCTTGGAGAGAACTTTAATTTCGCTGAATGATTCCCGTGAGTTCAAACGGCAAAACAGAAGTCATCGTATTTCCTTCCATTAAAAAAGCTTGTGTTGATGCGTCCGAACGATTCTTGGCCCTTTTCCGGCAGGCGATACAAGTAAAAGGTATTTTCACCGCGGCTCTTTCTGGGGGGCGGACTCCAAAGCTGCTTTATGAGACGCTGGCGAAAATCTCCTACAAAGATAAATTGGATTGGGATAAGGTGCATCTTTTCCAAAGCGATGAACGCTGCGTGCCGATGGATCACTCCGAAAGCAACGCCCGGATGATCCGAGAGATCCTCGTTTCAAGGATAAAGCTTCCTGAAGCAAATGCTCATTGGATGATCAATAATAATTCTGATTGGAAGCGATCGGCAAAAGACTATGAACGAACCGTTCGGAAGGTTTTAAACGCCCCTAAAGGTATTCCAATTTTTGATTTAATCCTGCTCGGGCTGGGGGAGGATGGGCACACGGCTTCCTTGTTCGAAGGAAGCCGCGCACTCTATGAAAAAAAGCGGTTGGTCGTTCCTAACTTCGTCCCGCAGTTAAATTCCTGGCGAATCACTTATACGCTGCCGCTCATCAATCGGGCAAAAAATATTATTTTCTTGGTTGGAGGCAAAGAAAAGAAGGAAGTTTTTTCAAAGCTTTTTGACTTGCGGAGCCAAATTCCAGCGAAGAATGTCAGTCCCGTGAAAGGGAATTTAAAATTTCTGATTGATGAAAGCGTGATTAAATGAACTTGCGGACGTGTTCGAGAAGGGTTTTACTGTCAAACGGTTTGGGCATGAAATCATCGGCTCCGGCCTCTGAGCTTCTCAGTCGGTCTTCTTTCTGGCCAAACGCGCTTGCGATGATAATGGGAATGTTTTTGAGGGAAGAATCGTCTTTAATTCTCCTGCAGACTTCCCATCCGGTCAGCGTGGGGAGTTTGATGTCAAGGATCATGAGCTGGGGCTTTGCGGTTTTAGCTTTATTCAGAGCCTCTTGCCCATCATCGGTGATGATTACTTCAAACCCTTCAATGGTCAAGATAGCCTGATATAGCGTTGTGATGTGCGTCTCGTCGTCAGCTACCAATATTTTTCTTTTGGGTTCAACCATTTTCAATCCTTGGTCAGTTCGGTGTCCAAGGGGATCGTAAACGAAAAGTTGCTTCCCTTGACCGGATTCCGCGAGGCCGAGATAGACCCACCCAGCGCTTCCACGATCGCTTTGGCGATGGGGAGCCCAAGTCCCGTTCCTTTCACCGTTAGGTTGGACTTATTCTGCACGCGATAAAACGGTTCAAATATTTTCTCCTTTTCATCGTCGGGTATTCCGGGACCTTCGTCCTTCACGCTCACTATAATGAACTCTTTGTTTTTTTTGGCTTCAATTCGAACGGAGCTTTTTTCCGGAGCGTATTTAAGCGCGTTTCCCATCAAATTTGTCAGGACCTGATGAATTTTATCTTCGTCCGTCACCACCGGAGTTACGGCCCCGTCGAATTCCAGTTCAATCCGAACGGTTTTATTAATTACTTTCAAGTTTTCCCGCACCCTTTCTGCGAGCGCCTGAAGGTTGACCTTCTTGAGTTTGAGCGTGATGCGTCCTTCCTGAATGCGGGACAGGTCGAGTAGGTCTATTGACAGCCGCGATAAGCGCTGCGTCTCATCGTGAATAATCTGTAAAAAACGTTTGTGTTCAGAATCTTTCAGGGTTTCCCCGTACTCTAAAAGTATGCTCGAAAAGCCGATGATGGAAGTCATGGGAGTCTGAAGTTCATGAGATGCGTTGGCAACGAAGTCGGATTTGGATTGGTTGAGCTCCTCGAGCCTTTCGATGAGCTCAAGCAGCTCCAGATTTTTTCGGTTTAGCTCGGACGTTTTTTCCCGGACGTTTTTTTCCAGCTGGCTGTTCCAGTCCTGGAGTTTCGTCAGAAGTGTTTTATTTTCTTCGACAAGTTTCTGCTTCTCTAGAACCTTTTCGATGATTAATTTAACTTCCGTCGGGTTATAAGGTTTTTGAATGTAGGCGAATGCCCCAAAGTTAAGCGCCTCTATGGAAGTTTCGACATCGGCATGGCCGGTCATAACGATGACCCCAATTTCCGAATCAATTTTCTTGATTTCCTTCAATACGTCCAGCCCGTTCATGTCCGGCAACCGGATGTCGGACAAAACGACGTTCAGTTGGCGCGCCGAACCCATTGATCTCGTAAATTGAACGCCATCGGCGCCCTTTAAAACATACTCAGCATTATATCCAGCGCGCTTTAAAATTCCCGTCAAAGTTTTTGCGAGAGCGAGGTCGTCATCAATGATGAGAATTTTTGGCGGGGCCTGCGTCATGAGGGGCACTACTATTTTTTGAACTTGATGCACTGGTCCATGGTAGATAGGAGGTCTTCGACGTCAAACGGCTTGTTGACGAACGCGAAGGAACCCTGCTCCAGCGCATTCTTCACTAGCTCTTGGCTGGTATAAGCGCTCATTAATATCACGCCGACATCCGGACGGATACCCTTGACCTGCTTCAGCGTCTCAAGCCCGTCCACGCCCGGCATGCGATAATCCATTAAAATGATTTGATACCGTTTTTCAGTCACGGCGTTCATGCATTCGTCGCTGTTTTGCACCGTGGTGACATGGTATCCATTTCTTTCCAGCGTGAGTTTTATCAGTTCCCGATCTTCAAAATTGTCATCGACTAGTAAAACGAGCGTCTTTTTTTCCAGGCATTCCGTCACGATGGCTAGTATCCTCTCGATGTCGAGCGGTTTGTGCAGCACGGCGTATGCGCCTTCGCGGATGGCCAGCTTGACTTCGTCTTCCATCGCAAAAGCCGTCATCATGATGACGGTGGTGTGGGGGGAAATCTCTTTGATTTTTAAATACGCCTGAACGCCGCTAATCCCGGGCATTTTGATGTCCATGAA
>JANLTE010000370.1:0-2371 GCA_031362785.1 Elusimicrobiota bacterium | reverse complement strand
GAACGGGAGAGGCCGCCGCGAAAACTTTCGGCGAGCCCGAGAGCTGCGAGCGCTTCAGGCGAATTTCCTTTACGATCGCCTCATAAATTTGGTGCTCATTTCTGAAACGCACTTCGCGCTTTGATGGATGAACGTTGACGTCGACTTGCGAGGGATCCAACGATAGGAATATTAGACCCGCGGGATGGCGCCCCACGGGCAGACAGTCGCGAAACGCTTCGTAAAGCGCGTGCGATATCAGTCGAGACTGGATGGGCCTCTGGTTCACATAAAAAATTTGAGAGCTGCGCGTCGCTTGATGGGATTCAGGCTTCGATACCCAGCCGTCTATTTTTACGAACGGATGCTGGAATGATAGCGGGAAAAGCGTTTCGCGGGTAAAGTTTTTCCCCCAAACGTCCGTCACGCGGTCCATGAAGTGCTGACGCACCGGAAACTCAAGTTTTTTGGATTTGAACTCAAGGAAAATATGCGGATGGGCGAACGCGACTTCTTCGAAGGTCTGTAGAATTTTTCCGCGTTCCGTGGATTCGGCTTTCATGAATTTTAACCGCGCGGGCTGGTTGAAAAAAAGATCTTTGATCTCGAGCGTAGTACCGACCGCGCGCCCCGATTCTTTTTTCTCTAAGATTTTCCCGCCGGACAGCGAAAGCGAAATCCCCGTGGCGTTTTCCGCGCTTCGAGTCACGAGCTCCATTTTACAAACGGAAGCGATGCTGGGGAGCGCTTCGCCCCGGAATCCAAAGGTGTGCAACGCCTCCAAATCGTGAATGTCGCGGATTTTGGAGGTCGTGTGCCGCTGGAGCGACAGCTCAGCGTCTTCCGGACTCATGCCACAGCCGTCGTCCGAAATTCGAATCAGTTCCTGGCCCGACCCTTCGGTATCAAGCGAGACTCTCTGGGCTCCCGCGTCGATGGAGTTTTCAAGCAGTTCTTTAACGACCGACGCCGGGCGCTCCACCACTTCGCCCGCCGCGATTTGGCGGATGACGTGTTCTTCGAGCGCCGTAACTTTGGCCATTATTATTAAGCTTTTATTTTTGCGGTGTTTTCGGCAAGTTTAACGGGCTTTTCGCAGATGTCCCAACTGGTGCATTGGCGGAAGCAGATGTCGGGAAGCTTCATGCCCATTTTGGTTTCGCAGATGTCCCAGTCGTCGGCCATCTTGTTGATGTGTCTTGCGTCCTCAGCCTTGATTTTGGTGAAGCTAAGTCCCACCATCCATTCATTTTTATTGTGGTGCGCCTTAGCCTTGGCTCCAACGCTCACGTGCGCGATTTTCCCCTCAACGTTTTTGCAGACGAAATCGCCGAGCGTCAGAGTTAATATGAATTGGGTCCCGGACACGAGGTCCTTGGCCTGATCTCCCAGCGTTATAATTCCCACGCCGCCCGCCGACAGGTTGATCACGAACCCGAGGATCTCGATTTTTTTGCCGTTTTGAACGATGTCCAACTCCATCGGTTCACCCACGTTGCGGATCACGGAAAGTCTTGAATGTTTTCTGCGCTCTTGTTTCATTAGGATTCCTTGTTTGGGAGATTGAAAAGTGACGGCTCGTCTTCGACTTTGCCCTGCTTTGATTTTAACAAAGAATGATGTTCGCGTTCCAGGCCGAGCAGGATCTTTTTGGATTTTTGAATCACCGATTCGGGCAGCCCCGCCAGTTTCGCGACGTGGATGCCGTAGGACCGGTCGGCCGGCCCCGGCACGATCTTGTGCAAAAATAAAACGCTGTCCTGCCACTCCTTGGTTTCGACGCTCGCGTTTTTAACGCACCGTATTTCGGACGCCAGGTGCGTGAGCTCAAAATAATGCGTCGCGAACAGAACTTTCGGGTGAATGACATAGGCTAAATGCTCGATCACGGCCCAGGCGATGGAAATTCCATCGTAAGTGGAAGTGCCGCGGCCGACTTCATCTAAAATCACGAGGCTGCGGTCTGTGGCGTTCTTTAATATGCGCGCCGTCTCGCGCATTTCAACCATGAAGGTCGATTCGTTCTGCGCGAGGCGGTCTCCCGATCCGATGCGCGTGAAAATCCGATCCGTCACGCCGAGGTGCGCTTCTTTCGCGGGGACGAACGAGCCGATTTGAGCCATCAAGACGATCAGCGCCGTTTGTCGCAAATAGGTCGACTTTCCCGCCATGTTGGGTCCGGTCAAAATAACGATGCGCTCCGCATCGGCGTCTAGATGCGCGTCGTTCGGCACGAAACTTCCCGCCGGTAGAAATTCCTTCACCACCGGGTGCCAGCCATCGATAATTTTTAATTCGCCCGATTCATTAAATTTCGGCATCGATAAAGATTTCAGTTCCGCCGTTTCTCCGAAAGACAGCAAGCAGTCCAGATCGGCGATCGCCGCGGCGG
>JANLTE010000365.1:0-4276 GCA_031362785.1 Elusimicrobiota bacterium | reverse complement strand
GGCACGAGCGCCGCCACCGAGTCCACAACGATCACATCCATCGCTCCTGAGCGTACCAGTTTCTCGGTGATTTCAAGCGCTTGTTCGCCTGAGTCCGGCTGAGAAATGAGCAGATTGTCGACGTCCACTCCCAATTTTTTCGCGTAGGCCGGATCCATGGCATGCTCCGCATCGATATAAGCCGCAATTCCACCAATTTTCTGCGCCTGAGCCACGATAGAAAGACAGAGGGTGGTTTTCCCAGACGACTCGGGGCCGTACACTTCCACGATCCGGCCGCGCGGCACGCCTCCGATTCCGATCGCGACATCTAACGGCAAAATTCCCGTTGAAATCGCTCCAACACCCGAAACCCTGGCCGATTTCTCGCCCAGTTTCATCAACGCTTCCTGACCAAAATCCTTCTTGATTTGAGCCATTGCCAAGTCCAACGCGCGAATTTTTTCACTTTTTTCCATAGTTTTTACTCCTTCGATGAAATATTTAATTTAAATTTATTGTATTACTTCGCTCAAGACCTTGCAATAGACCCTTTAGTTCGAGGCGCGGAGATCATTTTGCTGTCCAGGAGAGGCTTTTCATGATGAGTTCGAAGTCGACGAGGTAGTCGAGGTATGTATCTTCCGGAGCGGCACAGGAAAGCAAAAGCCCGTCGTAGTGTCCCTCCCCCACTCCGCGCAGCACGAAAAGCATTTTGTAAAATGCGGGGCGCCCCATGCGATCGGGCCCGACATAAGTTCCCACATAGGAGGGTCCGGCCGGATAAGTCACCTCGCGCCCCGTCCGCTTCTGAAAGCGTAAAGTCTTTTCCACCGCGTCGGCCCATTGGGCGCTGGTTAAAGCCGTCGTTGAGCCGTGAGTGCCGGCGAACGACGCAGTCTCTTCCGCCTTCACGACGGGATCGGCCTGAACGCGGGTATATTGGAGCTCACCTTGAGCTTTTCCATCAGCGCTAAAAAAACTGACAAGCGACTTGCCATAGGCGCGCTCCATTTTCCAGCCGCGCGGGGTTTCCAGTTTCACGCGGACCCGGGAGTTTTCATATTTTCCGTTCTTGATGACGCCCGAAGGATCCGCTTCTACCTTCGGGATACTTTTCACCACTTCCTGATAGCGCTCAAAATGATCCTGAAACTGAACGGTCGTGGACTTTAAGAGGGCCGCAATTTTGCGGGCCGGTTCGCGCTCTTTGCGCTTCATTTTCTTCGCGTCTTCATCCACGGATAAAATGCGCTTGATCTGCTTAATGCGGTCGTTGGTCGGCGGGTGGGTGCGCAAGAAAACCGCGATCCCAAGGGCTTCGTCTTCTTCAAGCAGGCGCATGCGCTTGAAAAAAGAAATTATCGCGTCCGGATCGTAGCCCGCAAGTATCGCGTATTTCAAACCCGTGCGGTCCGCCTCCAGCTCAAAATCCCTGCCGTAACCCGTTAAAAACCCAGCGGTCACGATTCCGATGCCGCGATAAAGCGTTTCGTAATAGGCCGCGTATTCCTTTCCGTCGCGCAAAGTGGGAGAGTAAATGGTGCCCGCGATCGCCGCGAAGGTCGCCAGAAAACCGTATCCGTACGATTTTTGGATGAGCTTCACCGCGTGATACCCTGTGATGTGCCCTACTTCGTGGCCGATAACGCCTGCCAGTTCCGCCTCGTCGTCTATCAGTTCCAAAATTCCGCGCGTAATGAAGACGCACCCCGGGACAGCGAAGGCGTTTACGAGCGGCGTATCGAGCACGATGAATTCGTAGGAAACGCCTGGACGATCACACACCGCCACGATCTTTTGCCCCACCTCGTTGATGTAGGCCTGAACCGAGGGGTTTAAATACTGACCGTACTCCTTCACGATGGCTTTTTGGGTCTCGCGCCCCAAATTGAGCTCGGCTTTTTCGGAAATCGCGTGAAACTCGCGCTCTCCCGTTACGGGGTTCCGGACGCAGCCACCCGCGCAAAAAGGTACCAACGCGGCGATCAAAAGCGCGGCCGTTTTAATCACAGAAATAGTCTGACTCCCAGATTCAACAGCGCGCATACCAGTAAACCGGAAAGCACGTCGTCCATCATTACGCCCCACCCGCCCTTCAGATTCTGAATATTGCGCGACGGTATTTTATAAACGTCAAATATGCGAAACAGGATAAACGCGAAAACGATGACGGCAAACCGAAGTTTTATTTGGAGATGATCCAGGGGAAGGAACGCGACCGACCAAAAGTACCCAACGATTTCATCCAGCACGATCCTCGAATCGTCTTTTTCACCCAGCGATTTTTCGGCGCGCCCCGAAAAATATACGGATATCGCGGTGAGAATTAATAAGGAAGCCGCGCCAATCCAACCTTCAAACCGAAGTCCGAGCGCAACCAGCGTTGCCGCTTCGAGAGTCCCCAAAAAACCCGCTCCCGTGCCTCGAAAAACGTGCTTCCTTTCCTTAATGAAACTAAAGCGTTCGTGAATACAGGTATAAAGGAGACTCACGCCGAACCCGGTAGAAAGAAATACGCTGACCCTGTCAAGGAAAGTCATTCGATATTATAGGAAGTTAATAGTGCGAGTCATAAGCGTTTTCTCTGACCCGTAAACAATCTATATGTTTTCTCGGAGGAGCTGGCGGTTTTTATAGAGGTAGGATGTTCCTGACGCAAGCGTGAGGATCGTTGTAATAAACACAATCCAGTATGAAGACCATACCAGCGCGCTCCCGATCATGGAGTCGGTTCCCTGCCTTTCGATTAACTGCGCTGGAGTCAGATGAAAATAGTCTTCCAGGATGGAATTGACGCACAGAATGATCAAGATAAGAATCACGCCGGTAATCTGGGAAGTGGTTTTAAATTTGCCGGACCGGTCCGCTGCGATCACTCTGCCCTTAGATGCGGCTAGGGTTCGAAGGCCCGTAATCATAAATTCCCGTCCTATAATCAGCACCACCATCCAGGAGGGTACATGGAGCTCGCGCATCCCTACGAAGCAGACGAACGCGGCCGTAATTAAAATTTTATCCGCCAGCGGGTCCAGGAATTTCCCGAAATCGGTCACCTCTCCGTATTTTCGGGCCAGGTGTCCGTCAAACAAATCAGTAAGGCTGGCGGCGATAAAAATTATTAGAGCGAAAAGTCTCATCCAGACGTTGTCAACGATCGTAAAGATCATGAACACCGGAACCAAAATGAGCCGCAAAACCGTCAATTTATTGGGAAGATTCATGCGCTTGAGAAATGCGGTTAATCTGCGGGTGGTTACGGCTCTTAATTTTTTTGCCGACCAGAAGGATGGCCAGCGGGCCCGATCGGAGTTTCGGAATTTTGCGAAACCTGATCGCGCCTACGCGCAGGATCGTGCCGAATGTGACTTTCGGTCTGTGTGTGGGTGGAGCCCGCAGTTTTAAACAAAATCGAATCATCCTTTAAAGATTCCGGCGTCAGGTGCAGTTCGCCAACGCTCTGAACCGAACCCACACTCGGATTAATTTTGCGCTCGTTTAAAGTCAGTTCGAGCGCGTAAACGTTGCCGATGCGGAGCATCAAATCCTGCGCCGCGACATACTGCCGAGTAGTGCCGGCCGGTAAAAAGCCTTCAAACTGGAGCGCCTGATCGGAAACGATGCGAACCCAAACGCTTTCCCGGGCGCGAACGGCTAGTGAAAGCTTGGAGCTCTCGTCCGGCGCCGCCTCCGAAACGACGGCGGACGCTGCACGCTCTGGAGCGCTTTTTCTTTTCTTTGCGCTGGACGGCTCAATAACGGTGTAAAGCCACCAAACGCCCACGAACAAAACCAGAACTGCGAATACCAGCCCCTTAACGAAGGTATTGCTTTGCTCGCGGTGCGCCACCTGCTCCACTTTTTTAACTTCCTCCTGCGTAGCCATATTTTGAGCTTCCTGTTCTCGCCTATAAATTTGCACCATTTCCTTGGGATCTAAACCAAGGTATTTTGCATACTTCTGAAGGAATCCCAAAAGATAAACTTCAGCCGGAAAAGCTTTCCAATTTCCAGCTTCCATGGCTTCCAAATAAATCACGGGTATGCGCGTCTCCTGGTGAATGGAGTGAAGCGAGAAACGCTTCTGTTCGCGATGCGACTTCAAAATTTTATGGAGAGGACTTTCTATGCTGGGCATCAGGGGACCTGGATCGTTTGCGCGTCTTTGGGCACGTTAAATTTAAAAATCAACGGGTCCAACTGCGGGTTGGATTCCAATTGAGTTACTTCAGTCGTCATTTTAAGCGTTCCCATCACGAGCTCGGTTTTGCGCGGAATGAAATCGGATTCTGAAATC
>JANLTE010000153.1:0-5804 GCA_031362785.1 Elusimicrobiota bacterium | reverse complement strand
GAGACTTGGCTCAGGATTACCGTTGCCTCTTTCGAAGCGTTAGGCTTCCCTGAGTTCACCTGGTTTTTCAACCGGCTGTTTCCAGCCGGAGCTGCAATTTTATGTTTTACAGCGGGATGCTCCACCGTTGAGCTACTCGGGAATAATGGTGGAAAATGAGGCGCGCCAAGACCTGGGCGCGGAATTCATCTTAACAATTCTATCGAAGGAAAATCAAGGCGGAATCCTAGTCGCCGCGCAGGAAATTCTTTTCGATGCGGCCGAGCCTGACTGAAGCGGCTTTAACGAGGCGGTTTTGGAACGGCGAGATGCGGAGGACGTCCAAATAGTGGTTGCGGGCTTTTTTGTAGCGGCCGAAGGTTTCGGCGTAGCGGCCCAGAACGAAGCTTGCGGCGGCGCTCACGGCTGGAGATGCCGAGAAGCCCGCGACGGATTCGGCCTGGCTGGCCGCGGCGGATTTGCGGCCCTGCTGAAACAGGCAGAGGCTTACGCCGAGTTTCGCCACCGCGCGCAGGATCGGCTGCTTCCTGTACCGGCGCTCGAGTAAAGTAAAAACTCCGATGGCGCGGCTGGAATCGCGCAACTTGAGCAGCCTGAAACCTTCCATGAGCTGAGCGTCTTCGCCGCCCTGGTTAACTTCCGTTGGCCAGTTCGATACGAGGAGATCGTAATCTTCGTCTAGCAAGCCGCCCTGGCCGCGCGTGTCTAAAACGATCGGGTCCGCCACCCGCATGCGCGGAGTGGGTGTTGCCGCGGGAGGTGGCGCAAGAGGTGTCGCGACAGGTTCGGGAGTTGAAGATGAAACTGGAGTTGGGGGCGGTAGCGACGCAGCGATTTCGGAATCGGACGCCGCGCGTTGCTCTTCAACGGGCGGAACGGAAAGAGGCGCGGCTGAGGCCTGCTCCATTTTCCGCGACGAGGAAGCTTCCTTCCAGTTCCGGCGCGTTTCACAGGACGCGTTCACTAATACCTCGCCCGTCTCGGCATTGATGAGGCGCGCGACGACCTCAACATGTCTTTCGTCAATTTCGATCAGCGTGCCGGTAACGACTCCTTCAACGCCTAAAATTCTTCCGATCTGCCGGACCGTATCCTGGTCGACTCCGCCCGAAGACTGCAGAGTAGTTTCGCGCAAAACGCCCTCGAGCTGGCCGCGTTCCGCCAATCTCAGTTTCTTTTGCTCCGCCAGTCTGGCCGTCAGCTGTTCCGAAATGAACGAGGGGCCCTGCGACGACCGCCCGTCATGAAAAGGAAACGGGAGCACAGCGATCTTGCTATTATCCAAGTCCCGCGCGCCTGAAGCGATTTTTTTGGCGAGCGAGTTCAGCGGATCGGCCGAAAGGAGCGACGCCGCGAATAAAATAATCAAACCGGATATGATGGAAATGAAACGGCGCCTTGAATTCATGCGGCCTCCTCGCGCTTCTCTTTACGGAACGAATTTGCTAACCTAGTTTCAGATTCTACAAAATTAATTCCTCGAGGAACTCTACACAGAGATGAAAGCCGTGATTATGGCAGGCGGCTTCGGAACGCGCCTCCGCCCGCTGACCTGCAACCTCCCCAAGCCCATGGTCCCCATGGCGAACCGCCCCATGATGGAACACATCGTCGATCTGCTCGTGAAGCACGATTTCACCGAAGCGGTGACGATGCTCTATTTTTCTCCCGAGGAAATTTCGAACCATTTCGGCGACGGAAAAAAGTTTGGCCTCAAAATGAAGTACTTGACGCCGCAGGCGGATTTTGGAACTGCCGGCTGCGTGAAGGCCGCTGAAAGCGATCTGCAGCAAACCTTCGTCGTGATGTCAGGCGACGTCCTCACCGATTTCGATTTAACGCGGGCGCTCGAATATCACCGCGAAAAAAAAGCCATCGCCACTATGGTGCTGACGCGGGTCCCCAACCCTTTACAGTTCGGCGTGGTGATCACGAACGAAGAAGGAAAAATTACCCGCTTCCTCGAAAAACCCTCCTGGGGCGAAGTTTTTTCCGATACCGTGAACACCGGCATTTACATTTTAGACCCAAAGGTCCTCGCCCAAATTCCGGACAAAACCCAGTTTGATTTCTCGAAGGATTTGTTTCCGAAACTGCTCGCGGACGGCGCCTCGCTTTACGGGTATGTGGCCAGCGGCTACTGGAAAGACATCGGAGACTTGCGCGAGTACCGCCTCGCCCACCGCGATATTTTAGACGGTAAAGTGACCGTGAAGATTGCCGGCAGCAAAAAACAATTTTGGAAAAAAGAACAGGACTCGGTGGTTTGGGCCGACGAGGATGTGGATGTGGACGACGGCGTCGAATTCATAGGCAACTGCATCATCGGTAAAAACTGCAAGATCGAAACGGGCTCTAAAATTGAAAACTCCGTGATCGGTGATAACTGCGTGGTCGGGAGCTATTCGCAGATTTCGGGGTCCGTAATCTGGCGCAATGTAAAAATGGGCCGCGAAACCGTGATACGCGAAGCGGTGGTGGGCGAGCGGACCTCCATCGGAGAACGCGCGTTCATACAGGTGGGCGCGATCATCGCCGACGAATGCACGATCGGGCGAGAAGCTAAAATCCGCTCCAACGTAAAAATTTGGCCGCACAAGACCTTGGAAGACGGAGCGATCCTCGCGACCAGTTTAATTTGGGGCGAGAAGTGGTCGCGGCAGCTTTTCGGCGGATACGGGATTTCGGGCCTCGGCAACATAGAAATCACGCCGGAGTTCGCGGCAAAAGTGGGCGCGGCTTACGGCGCTTACTTAGGGAAGGAGGCGTATGTAATCACCTCGCGCGACGCTCATCGGGCGAGCCGCATGATTAAGCGGGCACTGATTTCAGGGCTCCTGTCCAGCGGAGTCAAGGTCGGAGACCTGCGAACCTCTCCCATTCCCGTCGTGCGCTACGAAATGGGTAAAGAAGGCGAAGCCGGCGGCGTGCACGTCCGCGTGTCGCCCTTCGACCAACGGCTGATCGACATTAAAATTTTAGACAAAAACGGAAGCGACATATCCTATCAACAAGAGAAGGCGATCGAGCAGCTTTTTTTGCGCGAAGACTTTAAACGCGCGAGCATCGAAGAAAGCGGCGAGATCGTGGCCTCCCCTCGGTCGGAAGAGTATTACAAGGCCGGATTTTTAAAATCGATCGATAAGGACCTCATTAAAGGCGCGCGGTTGAAAATCGTCATCGACTACGCGTTTTCCTCCGCTTCCATGACTTTCCCTGCGATCCTGGGCGGGTTGGGCGTCGATGTCGTCGCGCTGAACTCCTATTTAAGCCCGCAAAAAATTACCAAAACTGAAAAAGAGTTTCAACAATCGCTCGACCAGCTTTCCAATATCGTCACCACGCTCAAAGCCGACATGGGCTTCTTGATCGATAACGGCGCCGAAAAGCTTTTCATGGTGGATGAGCGCGGGCGCATTTTGCCCGACATGCAGGCGCTGGCCGGAGTGGCTTACCTCGCGATGAAAACTTACGGCGACGGGAGCATCGCGGTCCCCATTACCCAGACCTGGGCGCTCGAAAAGCTGGCGGCCAAAACGAAGTTGAAAATCGTGCGGCTGCCCACGGTTCCAAAACACATCGTCAGCGCGTCGCGGCTGGAAGGCATGCGCTTCGTGGGCGACGGCATCGGCGGATTTATTTTTCCGGAGTTCCAGCCCACTTTCGACGCAATGTACGCTATCGCCAAAATCATCGAGATGCTGGCGCGCCATAAGGTCCGGATGTCGCAACTGATCCGCGAAATCCCCTACCGGATGGAAGTCCAGCACCGGAAAATTCCCTGCCCCTGGGACCACAAGGGCCAAGTCATGCGGCTCGCCTACGAGAGCGTCAAAGCCAAAAACCCGGAGCTAATCGAAGGGGTGAAAGTGAATTTTAAAGACGCGTGGGTGGCCATGATCCCCGACACGGACGAAGCTTATTTCCACATCTGGGTGGAAGCCGACGAAGACCGGAAGGCGCGCGACCTTTTGCGCGAGTATTCGGAAAAAGTCGCTAAGTGGTCTATTTGAAATTATTAGAGGAAAATGAGATGAAATTGAAATCTAAAATTATTGCCATGATGATTGCCGCCCTCAGTTTTGTGAACGCGCACTCCGCCGAGACGGGATCAAAGGCGCCGGGAGACCGGGTCCAATCGGACGGCAAATCCATCACCGTCCTGGCATCGGCGGGCGCGGAATCGCAGCCGGACCTGGCGGTCATCACCCTGCACTTCACCTCTTTCGGCTGGACCGTAGACAAGTCGCGCAAAAAAGTGGACGGACTGATTAAAAGATTCACAGAAAAGCTTGCTGAAAAGGGGGTTACCCCAGCGTTGCTTCGAATTAGCGACGTGAAGCTCAAACCTTCGTACCAGTTCAACCGCGATTTGAAAACGAACGTCCCCGCGGATTTTCTGGTGAGCCGGAAAGTCACGCTGCAGCTCGAAAATTTGGCCGACGTGGAAAAAGCGCTGGACAGTTCGTTATCGGTGGGATCGTTCCTGCTGGAATCGGTGATCCTCACGATGAAGGATAAAAAGGATTTGGAGCGGAAAGCGTTCGCTGCGGCGCTGAAAGACGGAAAGCAAAAAGCGGGCGAAATCGCCAAAACTCTCGAGTCTAGCATTGGGCAGGTCGTTTCCATAGTAGAGCTCGATCAGAGACTGATCGAAATGAGCGTGTTGCAGGACAACAGTTTTTCCTTATCCGCCGCGGATCAAATGGCTAAGTCCGACCAAAGCGTCGAAGCGAAGGCGGGCGCGGATGAAAAATTGCCGACCGTGATGAGCGGAGAAGGATTTCTGGGACTCGAAAAAGACTCTAACGCCGCCGGACCTGAAACAAAAGACTCCGTTCAAGCAACCTCAAAACTTCAAATCACCTTCACGCTCAAATAGAGAAAAATCAGGGCAATATCCCTTATTTTTTAATTTCTTATTTTCAAACTGATATCTAGGGCCGGCGCGGAATGTGTTAAACGCCCAACTGAAATTCGGTCGACGCCGCAGCGCGCGATGCGCCGAACGTTTTGGAGTGAAACGCCGCCGGTCGCTTCAATGAGCGGGCGGAGCTTCGCGGGATGCGCGCGGATTTGCTTCACCGCTTTTCTCATCTCCGAGATGGACATGTTGTCGAGCATGACGACGTCGGCTTTTGCTTTGAGGGCTAACTCGACTTGCGCCCGGTTCTTCGCCTCGATCATCAACCGAGTTTTCTTGTCTAGTTGCGATTTGAGCCGAAGGAGCGCCGCCTTCGCGTCTTGGGCGCTCAACGATCCGTACAACGCTTTCAGGTGATTGTCTTTCACCATCGCCGCGCCCTTCAAATTCATTCGCTGGTTCATCCCTCCGCCGCAGCGCACCGCGTATTTCTCCAAAACCCTGAGCCCTGGCGTCGTTTTACGCGTATCGTGGATTTTCGCGCTTGTCCCTTTTACCCGCTCCACATATCGCCGCGTAATGGTCGCGATCCCCGAGAGGTGTTGCAGGATGTTCAGCGCCGTCCTTTCCCCCGCCAGAATTTTCGCAAGATCTCCCCTCACGCTTAGCATCCTGGACCCGGGAACCACCCTCGATCCGTCGCGGATATGAACGAGCGTCCGGCAGCGGGGATCGATTGACTTAAAAACCGCCTCGGCCGCGCCAACCCCGCAAGCGATCCCGGCTTCTTTCGCGATGATATCGGCGTCCACGATGTGCGCGCCCCTAAACAGGAGCCGGCTCGTAATGTCCGAACGGGCCTGATCTTCGCTCAGCGCGGCTAAAATTAATTTTCTGGACGCTTTTTTCATTAGTGTTTTATTTTCTCCCCGCGGGCGAT
>JANLTE010000308.1:0-1864 GCA_031362785.1 Elusimicrobiota bacterium | reverse complement strand
AAGCCCTGCCAGGAGGGATAGTGTTACTACCGAACTCGTTTGTATTTTCATTGTAGTAAAAGTAGTAATAACAAGGTCACTTGGATATGGTCACTGATTCAGAGTTCTGGAATCTATATGACTAACCAATTATTTCTCAATCGAGAATAAACATAAGGCATAACCCTGTTGGTTTGCAATAGCTTGGCAGTCCACCATGATGCTAGACAGGCTCACAACCATTGCCAGACATTGTAAACGTAGATGTGAAAAAAGTTGTCGCTAACGCAACAAATTTTAGGATTTTTGCTCATTTTGTGATGGGATCATTGACAAAAATACCAACTCACTCTTCTATTCTGTAACCCAATTCTGCTAATCGCAATCGTGACTGTCGCCACTTTGGTTGTACTTTGACAAACAACTCTAGGTATACCTTACCAGCGATCAACTTCTGCATTTCTGATCGAGCGCCACTGCCGATCGATTTCAACATTGCGCCAGCTTTGCCAATCAAAATCCCTTTCTGAGAATCACGCTCCACATAGATGGTCGCCAACACCCGAGTAATTTTGGCATCTTCTTGCACTCGATCAATAGTCACAGCGACAGAATGAGGAACTTCTTCGGTGGTGGAGAGCAGAATTTGTTCCCGAATCAATTCACCCATAATGAAGCGCTCTGGTCGATCGGTCACCAAATCTGGTGGGTAGTAGAAAGGGCCAACGGTTAATTTATCAATCAACATATCTTGCAAGGTTGCCACCCCCGTGCCCACCAATGCCGAAAACTCACAGATTGGCCAGTCTTTACCGACGGCCAGTTCGCGGTAGCTGTCGCGAATAGCTGTCAGTCGATCGGTCTCTGGAGCAGTATCGATTTTGTTCAGTCCCAAAATCACCGGAGTTGGCGAATTCACTAACAAATCAGCAATGAACCGATCACCGCCGCCAGCTTTCTCGCTGCCATCCACCACCAATAGCACCACATCCACTGCATTAATGGCCGATTGTGCGTTGTGTACCAACACTTCACCTAATCGATGGTGGGGTTTATGAATCCCCGGCGTGTCCACCAAAATAATCTGTGCTCGATCAGTAGTTAGAATTCCCTGTAAGCGATTCCGAGTGGTTTGGGCAACCGGAGAAGTGATTGCCACTTTCTGGCCGATGAGCTGGTTCATCAGGGTAGATTTGCCCACATTAGGGCGACCAACAATAGCCACAAAGCCCGATCGGAAATCTGGCGGTGCCACTGGTAGCAGTTCAAAGCCTGCTAAATCTGTGAAAGGAGTGGATTCTGACATCGCGCAAACACCAAGAGAGGCTTTGGCCTAGCCTACCACAAGCCCAAGGTGTTGGGAGCTTACACAGTCATGATGTCCTTTTCTTTTTCGGCCAAGACTTTTTCGATATTGGCAATGTACTTATCGGTAAGCTTTTGAATTTTCTCTTGCAAGCCCTTGGCTTCGTCTTCAGAAATTTCGCTGCTTTTCTCTTGTTTTTTTACCTCGTCAATTCCGTCCCGGCGAATATTGCGGACGGCAACTTTTCCTTCTTCAGAATATTTAGCTGCCTGCTTCACTAGCTCCTTCCGGCGTTCGGTGGTTAGGGGTGGGATATTTAGCCGGATGGTGATCCCATCATTACTGGGAGTCAGACCAATATCAGACAGAGAAATGGCTTTTTCGATCGCGCCCAAACTGCTCTTGTCAAAAGGCTGAATACTAATAGTACTGCCATCAGGAGTATTAATATTGGCCAGCGACTTCAAGGGAGTAGGGCTGCCGTAGTAATCGATTGTCACTCGATCGAGCAAGCTGGTGCTGGCTCTCCCAGTGCGAATAGTATTAAAAGATCTTTGGGTGGCTTCTACAGACTTCTGC
>JANLTE010000279.1:0-5094 GCA_031362785.1 Elusimicrobiota bacterium | reverse complement strand
TCGTGGGGTTTCAGGCCGAGGGCACGCTGGGGCGGCAACTGGCGACCGGCGCGCGCAAAGTTAAAATTTTCGGATTGAGGCACGATGTGATGGCTCGGGTTCAGCACATCCGCAGTTTTTCCGCCCATGCCGACCGCGACGACCTGGTACAATTCGCGAAAAAGCTTAGCCCTCGTCCGCGCAAAATTTTCCTGGTGCACGGCGACGACGAAAACCGCGGAAAATTGCTGGAACTGCTGAAGGCCGAGGGCATCGACCGCGTGGAGATCCCGCATTACGGCGATACTTTCGAGCTTGAATAATGAATTTAATAAACAACGCGTTTGAAATTGCGTTAGATCCCTCCGGAATTACCGGGATGACCGAAGCGGAGGCCGCGCGCCTCCTTCGCGAAGAGGGGTTTAACGAGTTGCCTTCGGCCAAGGGCGGCGGAATTTTGCGGATCTTCCTCGGGATGATGCGGGATCCGATTTTCTTGCTGCTCGCGGTGAGCGGTCTTTTGTATTTCGTTCTGGGCGAAGCGCAGGAAGCCTGGATGCTGACGGGGTTCGTGCTGTTCATCATGGGGATCACTTTTTATCAGGAGCATAAGACCGAACGCGCCGTTGGAGCTCTGCGCGACATGACGAGCCCTCGCGCGCTCGTGATTCGCGGCCGTGAACAGAAACGAATTCCCGGCCGCGAAGTCGCGCGGGGGGATGTGATCGTATTATCCGAAGGCGACCGCGTGCCGGCGGACGCGGCGCTCTTGTGGTCCACGCACCTTGAAACCGATGAATCGCTTTTAACGGGGGAATCGGTTTCCGTGCGAAAGTCCATCTGGGACGGCGCGCAGGCGCTCGTCCAGCCCGGAGGCGACAATCTGCCATTTATATTTTCGGGCACTCTCGTAGTCCAGGGCAAGGGCGTCGCGCGCGTTTTATCGACGGGAGCCAAGACTCAAATCGGGATCATCGGCCAGGCGCTCGAAAGCGTGGCGCCGGAAGAAACGCCGCTGCAGCGCGAGATGCGCGGGTTGGTGAAAGTGTTGGCCGCGATCGGCCTGACGCTCTGCGCGATGGTGGTCGTGGCTTATGGGTTAACGCGCGGGGATTGGCTTCACGGATTTCTGGCGGGAATCACGCTGGCCATGGCGATCCTGCCGAACGAATTTCCCGTGGTGCTCAGCATTTTTCTCGCGCTCGGCGCCTGGCGGATTTCGCGCAAAGGCGTGCTCACGCGGCGCGTTCCCGCCGTCGAAACGCTCGGTTCAGCCACTGTCTTGTGCGTGGACAAAACCGGGACGCTCACCCAAAACCGAATGACGGTTAAGAAGCTGTTCGTGGGCGGTGATTTTTTTAACCTGGACGACCCCACTCCCGGAGGGCTGCCGGAAAAATTTCATCCTCTGGTTGAGTACGGAATTTTGGCCAGCCAGCCCGAACCGTTCGACCCCATGGAAAAAGCGCTGAAGCTTGTCGGCGAAAAGCTCCTTGCCCATACCGAGCACTTGCACAACGATTGGCGGCTCGTGCGCGAGTATCCGCTCACGCGGCAACTTCTGGCTTTGTCGCATGTGTGGCAGGCGTCCGACGGACATAACTGGCTGATTGGCGCCAAAGGCGCGCCGGAAGCGATCGCCGATCTTTGCCATTTCGACGCGGAGCGCGCGCAAGTTTTACTTGAAAGCGTGAAGCGGCTCGCGGCGGAGGGTTTGCGCGTGATAGCCGTGGCGCAGTCGCGCTTTACGGAGCCCGAGCTTCCGTCCATCCAGCACGATTTCACGTTTGAATTTCTGGGATTGGTGGGATTTGCCGATCCCGTTCGTCCGGGGGTTTCCCAATCGATCACTGATTGCTACAGCGCCGGAATGCGCGTTATCATGATCACGGGCGATTATCCCGAAACGGCTCGCGCCATCGCGCGGGAAATCGGCCTATCTCCTTCACAGGAATGTCTCACCGGTCAGGATCTGGAAATGATGAACGACGCCGAACTTGAGCGGCGCATCCGCTCCGTAAACATATTCGCGCGCGTCGTGCCGGAACAGAAATTGCGCTTAGTGAACGCGCTCAAGGCCAACGGCGAAGTGGTGGCCATGACCGGGGACGGCGTGAACGACGCGCCGGCCCTCAAAGCCGCGCACATCGGAATTGCCATGGGCGAACGCGGAACCGACGTCGCGCGCGAGGCGGCCGCGCTCGTGCTCACCAACGACGATTTTTCGTCCATCGTGGAATCGGTGCGCCTCGGCCGCAGGATTTTCGACAACCTGAAGAAGGCGATCGCGTATCTTCTGGCGATCCACATCCCGATCGCGGGAATCTCGCTCATCCCCGTTTTGTTGAAGTGGCCGCTCGTGCTCTTGCCCGTCCACATCGCGTTCCTTCACCTCATCATCGACCCCGCCTGTTCGGTCGTGTTCGAAGCCGAGCCCGAGGAGAATGGAATCATGAAGCGCCCGCCGCGCGACGGCAGCAAACCGCTCTTCGATAAAAAGATGCTCCTCTGGAGCTCGCTTCAAGGGCTCGGAATATTGTTCGTCCTCCTGGCGATCTTCGGCGTTGCGCTCTACCGCGGACAGGGCGAAGACGACGCGCGCGCGTTAACTTTCACCACGCTCGTGATCGCGAACCTTCTGCTCATCCTCACCAACCATTCCTGGGAAGACACGATTTTTAAAACCTGGAAGTCGGGAAATCCCGCGCTGTGGTGGGTGTTGGCCGGAGGGCTCGCGTTCCTCGGATTGGTTCTTTTCAGCCCCACGCTCCGGAACCTGTTTCACTTTTCGAAATTGCATCCCATCGATCTGGCGCTTTGCCTGGGCGCCGGCGTATTGAGCGTGATGTGGTTTGAAATCCTCAAAGCCGTCCAGTCCTCACGGGTTCCTCTGGTAGATTCCAAAGATCCTTATGAACTTTAGTTTCGGCAGCTTGATGGGTTCCCTCCTGGTCAGCGGCGTTGGGTTTGTTTTTTTCAAGTATGGAAGAAAAAAATCCCGCAGCCTGTTCGTGATTTTTGGCGTCTTGATGATGGTTTACCCCTACTTCGTCCAGGATTTTTGGTGGATGACCGGCATCGCGGCGGCGCTGTGCGCGATCCTCTACTGGCGTAGAAACTCCTACTAACAATGGAGAAGCATTCCTTGACCAATTTTGATAGACTTTTTCTTGAATCATGGAAATCACTATTGAATCCTTCTTCAAGAAAATGCCGGTTTTTAAAAACACCCCTCCGAACGAGTTGTCCCAATTAGCTGCCAGGGCAAAAATACATAAGCACAAGAAAGCGGAATTTATTTTTCAAGAAGGCGAACCCGCGGAAGCGACCTGGTGGGTTGCCGATGGGATCGTCAAGATTTCAAAATTGACGCCGGACGGCCGAATGTCCACGATGGAAATGCTGACATCGGTTGTGAAAATCCTCAGGGCCGATATCGCGGCGTTCGTCCGGATATTTCCCGGTATCATCCAAGGGGTTCTGGAGCAGGTAAGCCAGAGGCCGCCGCGCTGCAGTCCTTCCTCGATGAAAATTAAAGTCCTTTCTTTTACCGAACAACCCTAAGAAAAAAAATCACGAGTATGGCCTGCGTCATATTCATGAAATCGCGTTTAATGTACCCTTAACGCGTGGATCGATATGTCCTTTACTTTATACGCTCGGCGCTGGTTTACCTCCTGATCGGCTGGGTTTCCATGTTGATGTTCGGGGTGGCCTACCATATCCTGCCGCGCTTTACCGGACGGCTGCTGTACTCCCCCAAACTGGCATGGACGCATTTTTTTCTGGCTAATACCGGTCTCGTCGGGATGGCTCTTTTTTTCTTCCTGAACCGATATCAAGAGGGGCGGTGGCAGAACCCGTTGGCGGCCAGCATGGTTTTGCAGGCGCTGGGGATCATCCTCTTCGTTTACAACATCTGGAGGAGCACGATCCCGCTGAAAAAATATTCTGACCCAACATGACCGCCGTCATGTTTGGATTTTTATCCTCACGCTATACTTGAAGTGAAGATCGCCGACAACTGGCACTACATTTTCCGGAACGAAGGGATCTTCGACGAGATCGAAAGGTTCAAACCCGACACGGTCGCCAAAAAAATAAAAAAACTCTACCCGTCGATCATCGTGATCGGGGGCGGGCAATACCTCACGATGTTTTCCAAAGAAACGCTGCAGAACGGTTTCGATTTCGTCGTACGCGAGAAGAGTTTTCGGCCGATTTATAAGGAAGGCACTAAAAGGAGCGACATTTTCTGTATCTCGATGTTCTCGCTCCTGCACCTGGTCGCTTTTGGAGTTGCGGAGGATCCAGAAGGGGACGTTCAGCGGAGACCTGTCGCTGAGGTAAACATCGTCTTCCGTCGCGGCTGAGAGTTTTTGCAAATGGTTTTCGTCCACGGTGCAAGCTTCCGGCACCAGGAGGAACGGCGTGCCCCATCCGGTCCCGTCCACATTGTAACAGGTTCGCAGCATGCGGTCTTCTTCGGCCGTGCCGATCCCTCCCTGAACGGTTACGCGCGCTTCTGTTTAAATTCTTCTAGGATGTGACCCACGAGGAGCCCCGTCGTCGCCAAACAGGGGCTTTCCGAACGACAAATACCGGCGCTAACGATTATTTCAGGTGGCCGGAAATATATTTCGCCAATTCCATCATTCCGATCTGTTTCTTGCCGTCAAATATTTGGCTGAGCGCGGCGTCGGCGTTAATTTTTCTTCTGTCCTTTGAATCCTGTAAATTATTCTTTTTGATGTAGGCCCATAGTTTTGAAACAATTTCCGTGCGGGGAAGGGGCTTAATTCCTACGACGGCTCCCAGCGCCGCGTCGGGTTGTACCGGTTTAGAAAAACCTGCGTTTGCTTTTGCCATTGTTTGATCTCCTTAGGGGTTTGTTGTCTGTGTTCTAAAAATACCATTTTTCTTTAAGATACTGGAAGTTCTCCGAGTTCCTTCAGCGCGTCTTTCAGATTTTGGTCGTGTTTGTGCGATTCGAGGCGCGCCATGAGACTGTAGGCGCAGGGGACGACGAAGAGCGTCAACAGCGTCGAGACCGCGACGCCTCCTATAATGACGAGCGCCATGGGGACGCGCGTTTCGGCGCCGGGTCCGAGCGCT
>JANLTE010000140.1:0-1569 GCA_031362785.1 Elusimicrobiota bacterium | reverse complement strand
GATCTAAATCTTCAGTCATTCCGGCTATTCCGATAGATGAGAAGAGGGAGGTTTCCCCAGAGACGCGGGGAAAAACGGAAAGCATGAAATCCGCCGAGGAACCCCCCAAACCTAAAAATAATTCTGCTCCCGCCTCAGGCGACGAAGTCCATAATCAAGAATTGTAATTGACAATTTTGTCGGGCAAGTGATATATTCTGCCCGTGTCGCCACCACTCCCCGCTGCCAAAGCAAAACCTCGCCAGTTTTACGAAAACCTTTATCAAACAACACCTGAGCCCTGGAATTATAAAAACCGAGCAATTGAAATCGTTCGCCACGATACAATCATTGGCGTTCTTAAAAGTATTCGCGGGAAATATTCAAAAATTCTCGATATCGGGTGCAGCTTAGGCCAATTAACCCAAAAAATTGCGGGTCTGGGCTCCGCCATTTACGCTTTTGACGTTTCCTTGTTAGCCGTTCAGAAAGCGAAGTCTCTCTGTATTGCAGGCGATTCATTTCACTTTTTCTTGGCGCGGCTCCCGGGCGTTCCGATGCAAACCGGTCAATTTGATTTGATTATCGCTTCCGACTGCGTGCATGAGTTCGTGCCCGAAGAGGAGCGGATAATCGCGGTCCGTGAAATTGGAAATCTTTTAAGTCCGGAAGGCGTCGCGCTTTTCTGCGATTATATGCGACCGGGTTCAGCGGAAGGGTTCTGCGAGCTCATTCGGCAAAGCGGATTAAAAATTGTTAGAATTGACCGCATGTACGACCGCGTCTGGTATCAATTTGAATCTTGGTTTAAGGTGGTTCGCGGCGCGGCTCTGGTTAAAATGATTCTGAGCTCCGTTTGTATCGCGAAAATATTGCGATACCCCGCGATGTTGCTGGGGAAATACGGATCGACGCATGTTCTAATCGTAGCTGAGAAACTGAGGAGCGCCCATGGCTGAGTTGAAAAGAGATTTAGGGTTATTTTCATCGACCATGCTGGTCGCCGGAAATATGATCGGCATTGGAATTTTTGTAACCGCAGGGAGGATTTACGGTCACATTCCCGACCCTCGAGTTATTTTTATGGCTTGGGTGTTTGGCGGGTTTCTTTCTTTGGCCGGAGCGCTCGCTTACGCCGAACTCGGCACGAGATTCCCTCGCGCCGGAGGCGGATATGTTTATTTAACGGAAGCTTTCGGACCTCTCATGGGATTTTTGGCCGGATTCTCCGCGAGCCTGGTTACAATTCCTGGAACCTCCGCGTTTCTCGGGATCGGATTCGCAAAATATGCAGGTATCGCCGATCCTGCGATGGCGAAACTGGTAGCCGTGAGTCTGATCTTCGGAATTTCGCTCATCAACTACTGGGGCGTTTTGAAAGGCGCCCGCCTGCAGGACCTCTTCATGGTTATTAAGTTTGGCTTAATTTTTCTTTTGATTGTCGCTGGTTTTTTCTCTGGCAGGGGATCGTTTGATAATTTTAGTATACATGGAGACATGTCCCATTCACTTTGGATCGGAATTCCGCTAGCGATGGTTCCCATCATGTACACCTATTCGGGATGGGACGCAACGGCCTATGTTGCCGGG
>JANLTE010000238.1:0-7354 GCA_031362785.1 Elusimicrobiota bacterium | reverse complement strand
GGCCGACGCCGTTTTTAACGAGGCCAAAAGACTGGACCTGATGCTATCAAACTACAAACCGGCTTCAGAGGTTTCCAGAATTAACCGCGCCGCGTCCATCGGGCCCGTGCAGGTTTCAGACGAAATGATCAAATTCATCCTCTTCGCAAACCGCATGACCTATTTGAGCGACGGGTTTTTTGACGTTACGGTTGAACCATTAACCCGGCTTTGGCATTTGCGTGAGAGAAAACTAGAAAAGATTCCCGATCAGGCCGAAATTGAAGAAGCAGCGAAAAAAGTGAACTCCAATGACATCGATATTTACTTTCACAACAACACCGTGCGCTTCCTGACGCCGGGCATGGGGATCGATACGGGAGGGATCGGTAAAGGTTACGCGCTGGACAAGTGCCTCGATAAAATCAAAAGCGGACCAGTGAAATCGATTACACTTAATTTCGGCGGAGAAATTCTTTCATGGTCAGCCGCGGCGGAGGACTGGACGTTTTCCGTAAAAAACCCCCTGGTCCCAGAGCAGGTTTGGGATACATTTTCCATTTCCTCTTTTTCTGTCACGCGCGGCCTGTCCACCAGCGCAAACTACGAGCGGTTCGTCATGGTTTCTTCCGGCGCGCAAACGGGCGGAGACGCAATATACGCCGACGGCAAGATCGGCCACATTTTGAATCCAAAGACTGGGTTCCCCGCGCGCAACGAAATCCGTTCAGTCAGCGTACTATCGACTTCGGGCGCCGAAGCGGACGCCCTTTCAACGGCAATCTTTACCATGGGGCTCGAGAGGGGGTCCAAGTTCGCTGATTTGCTCAATGAAAGCGCTGTTTTAATTTTGTACGAGCAATTGGGAAAGCTCGAAAGTTTTAAATCCAAAAATTGGATCAGGCACGTCAACTCTCAGATTTAATGGAAATTGCAAGCCCCGCCAGCCAACAAGACTTAAAATCGGTCGCCTCTAAAATTTTGGCGCTCGTTGGCAATCCGAACGTCGGAAAATCGGTGATCTTCGGACGTCTAACCGGAAAATACGTGACGGTCTCCAACTATCCCGGGACGACGGTGGACGTTTCGCGCGGCATAGGATGGTTCGGCGGAAGCCAGATGCAGGTCGTCGACACGCCGGGCGTGCTTTCGCTTTTTCCGAAATCGGAAGATGAACGCGTAACGCGCGATTTGCTCCTGCGCGAGCGTCCGGAAGTAGTGATCCAAGTGGCCGACGCGAAAAATTTACGCCGGAGCCTGCTCATCACTCTCGAACTGATGGAACTCAAAACCCCGATGGTTCTTTCTCTGAACATGAGCGATGAGGCGCGCGAACGCGGGATAGAAATCGACGTCGAGCGGCTCTCAAAAATCCTCGGCGTTCCCGTGGTTGAAACCGTGGGCGTCACGGGCGAAGGCATCGCCGATTTGCGCCGGGCCCTGGCAAAGGCGAGCGTTCCCACGATTGCCGTAAAGTATCTCTCCGAACTCCAGGTCGTTTACGAACAATTGGAAAATCTGCTTCCGTCCAATGTCCGCACCGGCACGCAAACCGTTCCATTCGCGGCCCGGCGATTCGTTGCGCAAACGCTCTTTTATGGCGATGGCGCGGTTTGGAACGCTATCGGGCAGCACTTTCCGGCACACGAAACCGTAAAAAATCAGTGCGCGGAATTCGCTAAAAAAACCGTGAAAAGCTTCGTCAGACCCATGAGCATCCTGGCGATGGACACCAAGCAGCAAAAGTCCGGAGAAATTTTTGCGGAGGTCGTTTCGGTCAGCGGAGCCATAAAATCTTCCTGGGCTCAAAAATTTGGAAAACTTTCCATGCAACCCTGGCCGGGCTACTTGATCGCCGTCGGAGTCCTTTTCGCGCTCTATGAATTCGTTGGAGTTTTCGCCGCCCAAACGCTCGTTAACCTTTTAGAAAAAGGACTTTTCGCGCAGATTTTAAATCCCGCAGTCACGAAAATCGTGGAAACCGTCATCCCGTTTAAATTCTTTCAGGAAATGATCGTCGGGCCTTACGGACTTTTTACCATGGCCCTCACCTACGCGCTGGCGCTCATCTTCCCGATCGTCACCTGCTTCTTTCTTTTCTTCGGATTTTTGGAAGATTCGGGTTATCTCCCGCGACTGGCCGTCATGTTGGACCGAGTTTTTCGCGTTATGGGGCTCAATGGCAAGGCGGTGCTGCCCATGATACTGGGGCTGGGCTGCGATACCATGGCGACCCTCACGACACGAGTGCTCGATACCAAGAAGGAAAAAGTGATCGTGGCGCTTTTGCTCACGCTCTCGGTTCCCTGCTCGGCGCAGCTGGGCGCCATGCTCGGAATGATCGCGGGGCTTTCTTGGAAAATTTTTGCGATTTGGCTTTTTACCGTCGTTGGCACCATGGTGGGCATCGGATGGAGCGCCGCGAAACTGCTGCCCGGGGTGCGGTCGCCTTTCGTCATGGAAATCCCGCCGATCCGCGTGCCGCAGTTCAAAAATTTATTCAGAAAAGTGCGCGCTCGGCTCCTGTGGTACGTGCGCGAAGCGGTACCCATGTTCCTGCTCGGGACCTTCCTTCTTTTCATCTCCGACAAAATCGGATTGCTGGACCTCGTGAAACGAGCGTGCGAACCCGTGGTCGTGCACTTCCTGGGCCTGCCCCAAAAAGCGACGGAAGCCTTCATCATCGGGTTTTTACGGCGAGACTATGGCGCCGCTGGATTTTTCATGCTGTCTCAAAACGGGATCATGTCGGCCGAGCAAATTACGGTGGCTCTGATCGTCATCACGCTGTTCATGCCCTGCATCGCGCAGTTTTTCGTGACCATCAAAGAGCGCGGGCTTCGCACCACGCTCGGCATCGCCGCGTTCGTGCTCAGCTTTTCGCTCGGCGTGGGCGGTCTTTTAAATTGGATTTTAATAAGAGGATGGATACATCTATGACGACCGAAAAGAAATTTCCCATACCGACCCAGGAGCGCGAAGACATCGAAGAAGCGTTAGGCGTGATCTACCATCAGCGCGAAGAAAACATTCTGGAGAAAGCCAAGGTGCTCCCGATTATCGAAGAGGGCGTGAGCAAAGACATTTATTCGCGGCTCATTCAAAACCATCTCGTTAAGGAAGAGGGCGGGAACATTTTGTTAACGCCGGACGGAGAGGAGCTCGCGCGCGACATTACGCGGCGACATCGCCTGGCGGAGCGGCTGCTTTCAGACGTGCTGGCGCTCCACCACAACGCAATCGACCCAAACGCCTGCCAGCTGGAACACATTTTGTCCAAGGAAGTCGCTGAATCCATCTGCACGCTGCTCGGGCACCCAAACGAGTGTCCACACGGCCAGGCCATCCCGCGCGGCGAATGTTGCGACAAAACTGTGGAAACGCTCGCGCCCATCATCACTTCACTGGATAAACTGGAGGCGGGGTCGAAGGGGAAAATCGCGTACTTATCGCTCCTGCATCATCCGGATCTGCACAAGCTACTCTCGCTGGGCTTAATTCCAGGAACGCACTTCAACCTACATCAAACTTTTCCCACATTCGTGATCGAAATCGGCGAAACCACTCTCGCCCTTGAAAAGGAAATCGCCGAAAAAATTTTCATCCGAAATACCGAATAGTAGTACAATAATCGGACGATAAATCACGGGTGATTAGCTCAGCGGCAGAGCACCTCCTTTACAAGGAGGGGGTCACAGGTTCGAGCCCTGTATCACCCACGGATTTTTTCCTTGATCCATGGGATCGCGCGAAGGGCGCCCTCGTGGTGCGGATCTAAGCGAATTGTTTCTTCACAAAACTGCAGAGACTTCGGATAATCTCCCCAATCTTTGTACAACACTCCCAAATTGAAGGCGCACTCCGCGTAATCGGACCTGATTGCTCTGGCCTTCATGAAAAACGGTAGCGCTGCTTCAAATTTCTTCTCCCGCGCCAGCATCACTCCCATGTTCAGATTGGGCTCGAAAAGCGATGAATTGAGCGCAATCGTTTTCTGATAATAATACTTCGCTTCTTCGAAATTTCCGTCGCGGCCGTAGAGGATGTTCGCGGCGTTGTATTGCGCGCGGTAATTATCGGGATACATCGCGGCGGCTTCTTTCCACAAATTGAGCGGGTCATGATAGAGCGCGTTGCGCCGAACCGTGAACGCGGAGAAAATAAAAACGCAAGCAGCGGCAAGCGTGATGAATTTTTTCCCGGGCTTTAAATTCAAATCCTGCCCTAACGCTTTGAGCAAAAGGCACAGCGCCCAGAGAAGGAAACCCCACATCGGAAGGTAAACCCTGCGCTCCACCATCGCGTCGTTGATCGGCAGGAAACTGGAAGTCGGAGTCAAGGTGATGAAAAACCAAAGCACCGAAAATAGCAGAAGTTTATAGAGCGGGCTTTTTCTAAACACATAAACGGATCCGCCGGTAAGAGCCGCCAGAGCGATAAAAGAAACGAAAACTTTCGGCGTTAAAAAGGCAGGGAACGGCGTAATCCAATGGTCGAGACTTTGGCCCAGGGGCAGGACTAAGAGCCGCATGTAATTTGCAATCACATAAAATTGAGTGAAGAGGTAATTGGAATTCGTCCATCCAAAAGAGAATGGAAACATATAACCAACCCCCTTCGAATACGAAGCGCGAAAGAATACGGCAGCCGCCAAAATCAGCCAGTAAAGAGCGTGATATCCGCCGCGGGTTGTCAGGCGCTTCCGATCAAAGTCGCACAAGAAAATCCAATCGAAGAGCAAAACCATCAAGGGAAAAGTCGCGGCGATTTCCTTGGTTCCAAAGGCCAGAATAAAACTGAATGCAGATGCGGCGCCCCAAACAAGCGTGTCCCGCCCGCGCTCGGCCATTTTGATGAAGGAAAACAACGCCAGAAAGTAAAAACAAGTGGCGATCGCGTCGGAGCGGTTGCTGATAAAGGTCACCGCGTCGGTATTCATGGGGTGCGCGGAAAAAACCAGAGCCACGACGAGAGGAATCGCGTAGCCCGATCCAGGCGCCAGAAGCCGGAAAATCTTTAGGGTCAGAAAAAACAGGAGGAGGGTAGCGGCGGCATGAATAAACACGTTAAACAAATGGTGCCCGTAGGGGTTTAACCCGCTCAGTTGGTAAGTCAGGCCGAAGGAAAAAAAAGTGAGCGGACGCGCCCAGTAAACACGCTCAAAAAATAATTTTTCCCCACCCAACACCCGTTTCATTTTTTCGCATAGCTGGCCGAGGTTTTGGACGTCGGCGTTGTGAACGATGTTATCGAAATCGTCGAAAATGAAAGGCGCGTTCAAAGAGCCGGAGTAAATGGCGAGCGGGAGGAGAGCGCAAGATAGGCAAGCGAGAATAAATTTCTTTCTTTCGTAAGTTTCCAGCATGTTTCATAGAATATACTAAAATGCTCTACGAAAAAACCACAGCCAAGGAGCGGCGATGAAAATACTTTTCGCGGGTGAAAACGTCGGGGGTTCCGCAAACTACTATTTGGGCGTTTTTAACCGCATGAAAGCGCGCGTGACGCACGCGCCGTCCTCAAAAACGCTGCGAGCAAGCGCGGTGAGCTCCTCGATCGACGCGATAATCCTGAGCGATTTTTCAAAGAAAGACCTTCCGCCCGAGGCAGAGAAAAGAATCGCGGAGCGGGTGAACCGAGGCGCGGGGCTCATGATGGTCGGGGGATGGGGATCGTTTTCAGGGCCGTTCGGAAAATGGCGCGGAAGCGTGATCGAAAAATTACTGCCCGTCCTCTGCTCGAAAAACGATGACCGAATAAACTACCCTCAAGGCGCCTACCCGGTATTCAATCAGCCCCACTCCATCATAAAGGGACTCTCGTTCCTCCGTCCGCCGATGATTTGCGGATTGAACCGTCTGGCGCCAAAAAAGCAATCGATATCCGTTCTCCTCGCGCAGCCCTTGCGGGCTAACGCCGCGTCCAAATTAGTCCTCCGTTTAGAAAGAAAAGTTCCGTTTTTGGTCGTCCACTCGGATCAACGGCTAAAAACGGCCGCCCTCGCAACCGACTTAGCTCCGCATTGGTGCGGAGGGCTTGTGGATTGGGGCAAGAAGAGACTCAAACTCCGAGTGAACGACGGCGTCCAAGTCGAGGTGGGAGAAAACTACGCGCTCTTTTTATCTGGAATGGTCCGCTGGCTGGCGGGAGTTATCTAACTAATTTTTGAAAAGCGGGGAGCTTTCGATACTGAGCGAACGCTGAATCTTTTTTGGCTTTAGATTTAAGCGAGCCGTCGGCTTTCAAAGCTTGCGCCAAATGTTTAAAAGCGCCGGTCCGCTTCTTCTTTAAAGCGTAGAGGTTGGCAATCTGATAATGGAACGACGCGTCGTTCTTAGTCGGTACGCTCAAACCTTCCAGCAGCGCCATGGTCGCCTCGTTAAATTTTCTTTCCGATAAAAACTGGTCTGCCAACTTTTGAGCAGCCAAAGCATAATCGCCTTTCAAATCCGCGCGATCCGGGGAAAGGGCCAGTTCGGTTTTAAATTCCGTCATGGCGTCGTCATATTTCTGCTGGATAGCGTTAATCTTTCCGAGAGTTCCATGGATTTCCGGGAGGTCTTTGTTTTTACTGAGCGCTTTCTTTAAAGACTCCGCCGACTTATCGTAAACCTTCAGTTCATAATATGAAAAGCCCAATTTCTTCCAATCCTCGGGAGTCGCATCCGCGACCTTCGCGTATTTCTCAAACGCAGCTGAAGCCGCGGCGTAATCTTTTTCGTCGTAGGCGATGTCAGCGATCCACTTCAAAACTTCAAGGTCGTCCTGCTTAATATCCAAATATCTTTGAAAAGTGGTTATGGCCGCGGCTTTTTGATTGGACTCGCTCTGAACTATTCCCATTTCTTTCAGCGCGGCGACTTCGTTTGGATCTTTTTTCAGAACCTGATCCAAAGCGTTTTGCGCCTCGGTATAGTTTTTGGACAGCCGGAGCTCGCGGCCGAGCTGAATCATCAATGCCATGCGGTCTATTGGAAACAGGGAGGAAGCCATGCGCAATTTTTTCGAAGCGTCCACATGCCGGCCCTGTTTGGCCAACTGGTCCGCCGAACTTTTCAATACTTTGGGAACCACGAGCCATCCGCCCGCAAGCAACACGATGATGGACGCCAGCGAGACTCCTATAACCTTTACGACGCTTCCCGCGCCACCTGATGAGGAGTCGGTAACGCCGGGAACTTCAATGCCAAGCGAGAACCCAGGTTGCGCGACATCAACATACGGAAGAACAGGCGGTGGTGGCGGTGGGGCCAGAGGAACCGGAACGGGCGCGGGAGAAGCCGATGGAGGCCTCGACAATACAACGGTCTTGTCGGCATCGGGAATCGCTGAAGCGATCGGCTTCGGAGCCACGGGCATTGCAGGTTTTAGCGCA
>JANLTE010000191.1:0-7318 GCA_031362785.1 Elusimicrobiota bacterium | reverse complement strand
CTCTGATAAAAATTTGCGGTCCCCTGTTTGAAAATCCGGAACGGACGGGAAGCGGCTTTAAGAGCAGAAAAGAATCCAAGTCCACATGCTCGAAAGCCCCTGAGCCGATGGCCCAGAAGACGCTCGTGGCAAGGCCGATACTTGATTCCATCATGCACCCAATCATGAGGCCCTTTTTGGCTCTTCGCGCTAATTCCGCTATTTTTAACGCATCCAGGAGTCCGAGTTTTGCAATTTTAACGTTGATGATGTCCGCGGCATTGGCATCGATGATTTTTTTTGCGTCCTCAAAGCTTTGGACTGATTCGTCCGCGGCAATGGAGTAGGGCGAATGCTTTTTAACGAAAGCCATGCCGCCGATATCCGCCTTTTGAACGGGTTGCTCGATGACCGCGATCGGCAGCCGCGCGTCGTGCAATTTTTGAATGAACCTCACCGCGGTCGTTTTGCTCCAGGCCTGATTGGCGTCCACGATTAATTTTTCCCTCCCGCAACGCTTTGCCGCGATTTGAATCCTTTTAAAATCCTCGTCTAAATTTTTCCCCGTGACCTTGATTTTAAATTTGCGAAATCCTTCGCGAAATCTTTTCACGATTATTTTTTTTGAATCCGGATTGTTCAGGGCCGATATGGTAAAAGTCGTTTGAACAGGCCCTGTCTTTGGCCCAAAAAAACGATGCAGCGGCAATTTTTTGGAGCGGCAACTTGCGTCAAGCAGCGCGCATTCAAGAGCCGATACGGCGGTGGGGTGGTTTTTAAATTTTTTACGGACGTCAATCGCAATTTCTTTCCAGCGGCTCAGCGGTTGGTTTCGCGCGATGGCGCCGCAGGCCCTTAGCGTCTCCGCCATTGATTTTTGCGTCGCTTCGGGCATGGCAAGCGAGCTGGAGGCCTCTCCCCACCCATGAACGCCGTCTTCGCACTCAATATTCACGATGACGTTTTGAGTGGTGTTTTTTTGCCCTAGCGTCGTGCGGAAAGTGTTTAGGAGAGAAAGGTTGGCGGGAAAGACCTGAATGCCTTTTATTTTCAAAAATAAGTTCCAAAATAAATCATCCGGTCTCCGGTGGCTTCGCCGTCGATGATTTGCTCCAAGGGAACTCCGAACTTTTCTTCGAAAGTGATTTTATGGATGGTCTCGCCTGTTTTGGGCGCTTCAATGATCGTGTTTTGATTAATGAAGATTGCGACGTGGCTCACTCTATTGGGTTTTTCTTTCGAAGCGACGAATATGAGATCCCCCATCTTCAAATTTTCTTTAGTTATTTTTTTGGCTTTCATGAATTGTTCGAGGGAGTCTCGGGGTATGCGAATTCCGGCGACGCGGTAAGCCAATTGGGTGAGTCCCGAACAGTCCACCGCGGACACCTGGGGTTTAATTTCGGGAATGTAAGCCGAGCGACCGCCCCAAAAATAGGGGTCGCCTAAGAGTTCCGATGCGGCTTCAATTATTTTCGACCGGGCCCAGTTTTCTTCTGCGGCATGATTGATGGAACGCACGTCCGCGCTGGGGACCCAGGCCGAACTGCCGATGACCAACCGGACTTTTCGAAATCCGTTTTTGAGGGTGTCGGTGGCGTAAAGTTGAGTTCCAAGCGAGAGGACAATAATGGGTTTTTCAATTTTAGCTTTGCCGTAAAGCGTGGTGGCTTTTTTCTGAACGACGAAATTACGCCTCGGGACTTTAATGGGCATCACGCAGGTTTTTTTAACCCATCCCGGATAGCCCTCCCACTTTTGGTGATGGGAATATTCTTCCTGTTCTCCCGCTTCGATTTGAACCCAGTCTCCGCTTTCAGCGATGATGTTAATAATCTCGCCGTAGAGCAGCTGCGTTTCCTGTTCAGGGTCGTAATCGTGCGATTGGGGGAGGGTTCCCGAGGTTTTACGGACGTCGGCCACGGGAACCGAAACGACCCCGATTTGGCCTTTGCCAATTGATTTTTTCCAGGATTGCGCCGCGGAAAAAGTTGTGGAAAGAAAAAGAAACGACCCTATGAGAATGAATTTTCTCATAGGGTCGCCATTGAATTGATTTTTAATGTAAGACCTTAGATTATTTGTTCAGCGCTTCGTAAACTTTGCCAACCATCTGCGGGTTCGGCTTCAAAGTTTTCCCACCCTGTTCCCACTTTGCGGGGCAAGCTTCGTCTGCATGCGTGACGAGGTAGGCGTTGGCTTTCATCTTGCGCAGGAGTTCATCCATGTTGCGTCCAACGTTGTAGAAATTGGTTTCGGAAGCGATGAGTTTTCCTTCGGGGTTAATAATGAAGGTCCCTCGGAGCGCCAAACCCGAACCTTCGTCATAGACTCCGAAAAGGCGCGAAACCGTTCCTGTGGGATCGGCCGCCATGGGGTACTTCACGTTCGCCATGAGTTTCTCGTTATCTTTCCAGGCCAGATGGGTGAATTTGGTGTCGGTGCTCACGGAAATGACTTCGGCTCCGAGCTTCTTCAGCTCTTCATATTTTAGCGCGAGGTCCGAAAGTTCCGTGGGGCAGACGAAGGTGAAGTCCGCGGGATAGAAACAGAGGATGACCCATTTCTTTTCCTTGAGGAGTCCTTCGAGGGAAATCTTGCCGAAATCGCTTCTTTTCGGATCATAAACTTCCATCTCAAAATTGGGCACGGTTTGTCCGACTCCGACATGTTTTTGCTGTTCGTTCATGGTTATTTACCTTCCTTATTTTAATGAGTTGTTTAAGTGATTCTATGAAAATGCCACTCCTTTTTCAAGGGTTAAAAAGATGGATCGATGGCGCTGCAATTTGTGCGGAATGCATAAAATTCCTAATATAACTGAAGCATGCCGAGAAAAATCTTTGTGGTTGCGGGTATTTGCGTTTTTGCGGCTCTTTGGAGCGGGTGCTCCGCAAAGAGCGTTTATTATTTTCCCAACCGTGAACTCTACCGCGATCCGCATGAATTGGGGTTAAGTTATGATTTGGTCAACTTCCCCAGCTCGAACGGTAAAAAACTCTGCGGTTTATATTTTAAGTCCGACACTCACCCCGCCAAAGGCGTCATCGTTCATTTCCATGGCAATTATGGAAATGTCTCCCACCACTTTGGCCAGTCCACATTTTTAATGCAATACGGATTCGATGTATTTATTTTTGATTATCAGGGGTATGGCGCGTCTGAGGGAAAATCCACGCCTCAGCGGACCGTTGAAGATGGGCGCGCGGCGATTCGCTATTTGCAGAGCAGCACCGCTTCGGCCAACCTGCCGATCGGGCTTTTCGGCCAATCGATCGGCGCGGCCATCGCGACGGTCGTGGCGGCGGAGAATCCCGAAGCGTGCGCGGTGGTTCTTGAGGCGGGATTTAGTTCGTACAAAGCGATTCTGAAGGATGTTTTGAAGCGCAGCTGGCTGCTGAAACCATTCGCGTATTTCGTGCCGCGGATGATCGCCCAGAGAGGGTTGGATCCCATCGATTTCATCGGACGCGTCGCGCCCCGACCGGTATTCATCATCCATGGCGACCGTGACAAAACGATCCCGTTTTGGATGGGCGAAGAGTTATTTAGAAATGCCCGAGAACCTAAAAAGCTCTGGAAGGTTCCGGACGCGGACCACTTGCAATGTAAAACGAGGCAAAGCAAAAAATACGAGCAGGTATAGCGGATTTTTTCGCGGCGGCTTTTGAAATACCATCTAAAGGTAGTAATACAGGGACAACAGGAACTCCCGGACCGACTCTTCCTGTTCGTAAGTAAACCGCACCGTAGCGTTGCGGCCGACAGAAATGGCCGGCGCGACCTTAAAGCCGAAAGCCCGCCCCGTATCGCCCGCAACATAGTGACGGTAATTGATTTCCCCCAGAACTTTGAACCATTCGCTCAACTCTACCGTCGCTCCCGATAAAATTCCGGCTCCGAACCTATAATTGGGATCGAAAGCGGGACCCGCGCCGGCGTCCAGCTGTCCCAGTCCATAGATCATCGCTTCCCGGCCCAGGAACGGGAAAGCAAAACTGAGACCCGAGTAAGTATTTACATGAAAGTAAGTCGTGTCCCAGGATTGTACGCGCGCGTCGCGCAGCGAATCAAAGCCCGCGAGAACGCCCCAGGACGGTTTTCGGAACCATCGGTCAATGGGAGCAAGGGACAATAAGTCGATCAGAGTGAACCGGTTGATGAAAACTCTTTGATTCATATCTGAGTAGCGGACCGAGAGGTTCAGCATCTCGAGGCGGCTGTGCGGAACATATCCTCGCGAATCGTCCAACAGGTCGTGCAGCGCGTTCCGAACGGAAACTTCGCTCACCCAGCGGTCCTCCCTTTGTCCTCCGGAAATACCCACGCGCGCGCTCCGGTGTCCCATCGCCGGGTCTTTTTCATCAGATCCTTCCTGAACCTCAACTTCTTTTGGAATTTCCAACTGGCTCATCGCGAGCAGCATTTTTCTTTCCTGCGCGTCGCTTTTTTCATCCTGGTATCGGTTGAACCCGTGTCGGAAGCGAAAGTACTGATAAGCGGTCTGAATCACCCTGCCTTTCTGCTTTTCGGAAATTTCGTCCAGAAGCCCGGGCAGATTTTGTTCCGGGTTGAATGCGATCCGTTCTGCAATTTTAATTTCGTGGCTCGCGAGCCCGTCGCGGTTTTTCTTCATTTTACGGATGGCAGATGGGCGCATGGTTCGTTCGACCGCCAAGCCCGGAACGCTGAGGAACGCGCGGACCGTATCGACAGGGATGGTGCGAAGCCAAAATTTTCGGGACAGGTCTAGATCAGGCCGCGCTACTTCGAGCAGCGGGAGCAGCTGGTAGGAGCAATTTTCGCTGGTAAAAAAATAATCGAAGTAAGCGTCTCCGAGTTCCCACAAGTGGTTGAGCAGCGCGCGGATTTCCTTCGGATTCAGGTTCAACCGGTATTCCCAAAGGTCTCGGTTTTCGATGTTGCCGTAGGTTTGGATCTGCATGTAATAAGGAACCGTGCCGAACCTGCCCTTGTATCCGCCCAGTAACCCTTTAACGGCGAATAGAAATCCGTTGGTATCGGTCGCGTCGGCCGAGAAGTTAATGGAGTAGTTGAGGATGCTGCCGGTGGTGATGTTGCGGGGCGCATTGTCGGCGCGAAGAAAGGTGTGCCCGTACATCGATGCGGGGCTGTTTAAAAAGGCCGACGCGAAAACCAGCGTGAGCGATTGGGTATTTAATTTTTCTATCCACTCGTCTAGTTCAGGGCAGTCGGGCCGGAGGAGCTCGTTCCCGTTAGGGTCCAACTCCTGTTTGAGCCATTCGAAACGGGCAGGGTAACGGCAAACGCGGTCGGAAATGGTCTTGGCCAAGTCGGGAGCGCGCCCGAAAAGTTTTAAAGTTGCTTCCAGTTCCCCCTGCGGGTTGGTCTTGCCGTCCGGAGCCAGGAAGAAGGCGGGTTCATCGACTTCACTTTTATATCCGGAAATTTTTTTGCGATAGTGTCCGAGGCGGAGCCATTTGGGTTGGATCCAAAGCCGTGACTCCCGCGCATTTTTAATTAGTCTGGAATCGTCTTGCGCTAACGACCGCTCCGTATATAAAAGAAGGAAAATAAGAAGAAAGTATTTGGAGGTTCGCATGGGGATCTCTCGCTGATCTTACAAAAACAAAGCGGGTTGAAGAGATACTCTTCAACCCGCTTCTTTTTGAATGTACTTAGATTATGACAGCAGTTCCGGACGGCTCGACACAATTTTGTCGACTTGCGCGAGGAAGTCCAAGGAAGAGGAGTTCGCCGAGAGTGCGGAGAAGTTGCTCTTCATGATCTGGCAGAAGCTGTCGCGCTGCGCGGCCTTAACGCCGATGATCTGCGAGAAAGCCTGAAGGGTTTCGCCCTGGCCCGCCGCGATGTCGTGATAAAGCTGGCGGAGGTTCACTTCCGCGTACACTTCGGCCGTCTTATTCTTCGCGATCATTCCGTTCTCTGTGCAGCCCAAGGTTCCGGAAGTGATTCCGAAAGTCTGGTTGCCCGAAGTCCCGTTGGTCGTTGCCGCGATGATTTGGATGACCTGCGTATTATCCTTGCTTGCGAAGAGCGTATAGCCCAGTCCACAGCCCGCCATTGTGTGGCTGCCTTTTGCAATAACCACTGAACTCATCATCAAACACGTTACGCCAACTGCGAGTAGTTTCTTCATTCACTCCTCCTTTAATATGTGCTGCATTACTCTTTACAGAGTAAAATTGCTCGAAAATTTTGAGCGGGTAGCGGGAATCGAACCCGCATATACAGCTTGGAAGGCTGTCATTCTACCACTGAATTATACCCGCAAAAACCTTCTGAAAACTTCTTAAGCGCTTTGCCTGTCGAAAAAATATACAAAAAGGACGGGCGATGGTCAAACCGCGATCGACTGGAAAAGCCCCGGACCTCATTTTTTTATAATCCCTCATCCGTTCGGCTATTTAATTTATAAAATACTTCAGCCCTAATTTAACCCCCGGCCCGGAACAAACACAAAATGAATTTTGAAACGCCTTATTATTTGATTGATGAGTCCAAATTGTTGAAGAATTTGGAGAAGATCAAATACGTCCGCGACGCGTCGGGGGCGAAATCGCTGCTCGCGCTGAAATGTTTCGCGACCTGGTGCGTGTTCGACCTCATGAAGCAGTACATGGACGGCACGACTTCCAGTTCCCTGTTCGAGGCGAAGCTCGGGCACGAAAAGTTCGGCAAGGAAACGCACGCTTACAGCGTGGCGTTTTCCGATAACGACATCGAGGAGCTCAAAGTTTTTTCCGATAAATTCATTTTCAACTCCATCTCGCAACTTAAACTCTTTTACGACCGCGTGAAGCACAAGAAGATCGGTCTCCGCGTGAACCCGAACTTCAGCTATTCGCACTTCGACCTGGCCGATCCCGCCCGTAAGTGTTCAAAGCTCGGCGCGACCAACATCAAGGAAGTCCTGGCCGTTCTCCCCCTCATCAGCGGGGCGATGTTCCACTACAACTGTGAGAACGACGATTACGAAAATTTTGAGAGTCTGCTGGATCGGCTTTCCAGGGACTACGGGACGATATTGGAGAAGCTGGAGTGGGTGAGTCTGGGCGGAGGCTTTTACTTCACAATGGAAAACTATCCTATCGATAAGTTCGCTGCGAAGTTAAAGGCGTTCAGCGAAAAGCATAAAGTCCAGATTTATCTGGAGCCGGGTGAAGCTGCCATTACCAATACGGCCCAGCTGGTGGTTAAAGTCCTGGACATCGTGCACAACGATGCGGACATAGCGGTCGTAGACAGCTCCGTTGAAGCGCACATGCTGGACCTGCTTATTTACAGGCAGAGCGCCAAAATGGAGAACGCGGGCGCCTCGATCACGGGAAAGCAC